>DATFYX010000013.1 GCA_035314825.1 Candidatus Eremiobacteraceae bacterium | reverse complement strand
GGCTTCGTCAGACAGATCGGCGATGTGGCGGCGCGCGACGGAGCGGAGGAGCCCGATAAAGAAAGTATAGAGAGGTCACCCGTGCGGTGTCCGGACGCCGAGGCGTCCGCGCGCATGGTCGCACGAATCGACGCGGCCAAGAGCGAAGGCGACACGCTGGGAGGCATCTTTGAGATCCGGGTGCGGCAGATGCCGGTCGGCATCGGCAGCAACCGGCAGCCGTCGGAGCGATTGGACGCACGGCTCGCGGCCGCGCTGATGAGCATCCAGACCGCCAAGGCGGTGGAGTTCGGCAGCGTGAGCGGCGATCTGCTGGGCAGCCGATCGCACGATACGTTCGAAGAGCGCGACGGCGCGGTGGTGCGGGGCAGCAACCGCGCGGGCGGTATCGAAGGCGGCATGAGCAACGGCGCGGAGATCGTCGTCCGCGTCAAGGTCAAACCGATCGCCACGTTGATGCGGCCCTTGGCATCGGTGGACCTCGCGACAGGCGCGCCCGCGCCCGCCGCAGTCGTGCGCAGCGACGTCTGCGCGGTGCCGGCCGCATCGGTGATAGGCGAGGCGATGGTCTGCCTCGCGTTGGCGGAAGCCCTCTCGGAGAAATACGGGGGCGATTCCGTCGAGGAAGTGCGCGAGCACTTCGAAGCGTCGCAATTGGGCGCGGCGCGTGTGTTCGGTGAGAAGAAGCCGACGAGCCCGCTTGGACACTAGAGAAGGCGCTCATCGTGGCAGACACTGGCAAGCAGCCCACCTCTCCTGATCCCGGCAACAACGCCGCGGCCAGCGCCGCCGCTTTCTTGGACGAAGCACGCGGTAAGCTCAAGGCCGGCGACACGCCGGGTGCGCTCATCTGCCTCAAGACCGTCGCCGGACTGGCCGGCTGCCCGCCCGAGCTGCAGGTCGAGGCGGCGAAGATGCTCGCGCAAGCGGGCGACAACGATTCGGCGATCGCCGCGTATATCGAAGCCGGCACAACCTATCTGAACGTCAACAAAGATTACCAGAAGGCGCGCCAGACGTTCCAAGCCGGCCACGCGCTCGACGTCCACAATCTCGATGTCATCTACATGCTGGGCCAAGCCGACGTCAACGACGGGCGCTTGCAGGACGGGCTGGCGAAGTTCATCGACGTGCTGCGCAAGTCGAATCTCAAGCACGTGCCCGCCCTGTTCGCGGCGGGCTCCATCTACCAGTCCAACGGCCAGTTCGATCAAGCGATGCTGGCGTTCAAGAAGGTCTTGGACCGGGATAAGAACCACGTGCAGGCGACCGTGCGCATCGGACAGCTCTACCAGAGCAAAGAACTGATGACGGACGCGATCGGCTACTACACGCAAGCGGCCCAGCTGGCTCGCGAATGCCAGCATTGGAGCACGGCCCGGCAGATCGCGAGCATGGTGCTGGCGATCGACCCGCAGAATCAGAAGGCGCGCATCCTGCTCGACGAGCTCGAGGAACAAGGCCATAGCGACGACGTCGCATCCGCCGACGAGCCGGCGATCGCGCCCGGGTCGCCAACGAAGCCAGCCGCGCCGATTCCGGCGCACCGCCCTGTGCCGACTGGGCCGCGGCCTGAGATCGCCAAACCCGCACCGCCGCCCCAGCGCCCGGCAGCGCAGACTCCGGCGCCGAAGCCGCAGCCTGTTTCCGCGCAGCCAGTCCCGGCTCAGGCAGCGCTTGAGGCCTCCAAGCCGGCACCCACCCCGGTCGTCGCGCAAGTGGCTGCGAAGATCAGTCCGCCACGGCCTGAGCCCGCCACAGCCGCTGCACCTCAAGCACCCGCTGCTGCGACGCCGGCAACCGCTAGGCCTCAGGCGGCGGCGCCGGAAGCGCCGTCCAAAGCGGATGTCGATCGCGAGCGGCAGATGCTGGCCGCGATCGAAGCGCAGCGTCAGGCCGCTCAACAAGACCTCCAGCTGCTGCTGCAGACGCGCGAGGAGCTGCAAAAGGCGCTGAGCGAACAGCGCGCCATACTCGAAGCGGCGACGATGCGCAAGAACGACTTGGACTCGCAGCTGAGCGCCGCTCAAGCGGTCCTTGAGGAGGCCAAGAACGCCGGCGCCGCGGCGCAGGCGCAAGGCGGTGAGGGCAAACAGCAACTCGACGCGCTCAGAGCCGAGCGCACGGAACTCGAAACCGCGCTTGCTTCTCTGCGCTCGGAAGCCGAGACGCTGACGGCGCGCAAGAACGCCGACGAGACTTCACTGCGCGAGCTGAGCGCGCTGCGCGACCAGACCGCGACCGAGGTCGCGGCATTGACCGCCAAGATGCAAGACGCGAAGCGGCTGACCGACGAGCTCGAGGTGATCCGCGCGACGGCTGGCGCCGCCGACGAGCAGGCCGCCAAAGCGCAGACGGCAAGCGCCGAGATCATCGCGCTTGAAGCGCGCCGCAGCGCGCTCCAGAACGATCTGTCCGGTGCGCAGGCCGAGCTGGCCAAACTGCGCGAGGACATGGCGCAGACGCAGGCTCAAGCTGATCAAGCGCACGCGGCGCGCGATGCGGCGCAAGCCGAAGCCGAGGCGCTGGCGGCGCGCGTGGCAGAGCTGAGCGCAGGCGCGAAAGAACTCGAAGCGCGGCCCGGCGCGGCGGCCAGCGTGCCGGTTCCGGCGGTGGCCGTGCAGGCCAACGTCGGACCTCAAGGAGCGCACGCGCGCGCTGCTGCCCACCTGGCAGCCGGCGAATTCGACCGCGCCATCGACGCGTACAAGCAAGCGCTCGAGGCCAACCCGCAGGACGCTGCGGCCGCGTATCAGGCGGGCTCGCTGTTGGCGGAGCACGGCTCGGATCTCGAGGGCGCGGAGCGGCTGCTCACGCAGGCCGCGGAGCTTCGCCCGGATCACGCGGCCACCCGATATCAGCTGGCCATCGTCAAGGCGCGCCAAGGCAAGGTCGTCGAAGGCGCCGAGCTGCTCAGCGCCCTCGCGCGCGCCGACGCGAACAATGGCGACTTCGTCGACCAGTTCGTCGAGCGCATGGAAAAAGATGCGAGCTCCGGAGACATCGGCACGAAATTCCGTCTCGGCCTCGCGTATCGCGAACTCGGACGCATCGAGGAAGCACTGGTGACGCTGCAGGCGATCCAGCACGAGCCCGGCATGGTCGTGCCGTGCCTCATCGCGATCGGCTCCTGCCTGCGCCGCCAAGGGCTCGACGGCGCCGCCGCCAAGCGTTTCGCCAAAGCGATCGAGACGCCGGGATATCCCGAAAACCTCTACCTCGAAGCGCTGTACAACCTCGGCGACCTGTACGAAGCCAAGGGCACGCAAGAATCGCTGGCTCTGGCGCTGTCGTCGTTCGAAGAGCTGTACGCGCGCGACCTGACGTATCGGGATATCGGCGAGCGCGTGCGCGTCGTCAAAGCGAATCTCAGCTCTGCGGAACGGCAGAAGGTCAAACGGCTGCCTACCCGCATGGCCGACAGCCAGGGGAACCAATAGATGGGGCGACGCAACGGCTCCGCGGAACTGCGCAAGAAAGCCCAGGAGCGCCAGCGCCGCAAAGGACTTACTGACGCGCTGCCGCTGTACGTCGAAGCGGCGCGCGCGCTGGAAGCCGAAGACAAGAGCGACGAAGCGATCACGATGCTCAGCGACGCGCTTGCCGCACCCGGCCAGCACTCCGACGCTGCGTCGCACCAGCAGCGCGAGCTGCGCGGCATGCTCGCGTCATTGCTGGCGCAGGCGCGCCGAGTCGGCGAGGCCATCGGCGAATACGAGGAGCTTTTGAAACTCGGCACCCCCGACTCCCAGTCGCTGCAGGCGCTCGCCCAGCTCTACGTCGCGGCCGGCAAGACAAACCTGGCCACCGACCGGCTGCGGCGGGCCATCGACCGCAGCATCGCCGAGGGCGACATCGTCGAAGCGTCACGTGCCGCGGGGCGCATCGCCGAGCTCATGCCGGATTCGCTCGAGGCGGCGACCCAGCACGCGGCGTTGCTGCGCAATATCGGCGACGACGGACTGGTCGCCGTCTTGGACCGCCTAGCGCTGATGTACCGCGCCATGGAAAAACTGTCGCTTGAGGTCTCGGTGTGCCGTGAGATACTCGATCTCGCGCCCTCGCGCGACGATATGAAGCATCGGCTCGTGAGCCTTTACACGCGCATCCTCGAGATGGATCCACATGACGACGCGGCGTGGCACGGTCTGCGCGTCGTCGACCCCGAGCTGGCGGACCAGGTCTCCGTCCTGCTCATGGATGAGCTGACCGACAAACAGCCGCGGTCCAAGGCCGGCTAGGGAAGCGATGCCGGCGTTGCGGGACTCGACGGGCGGCCGCGAGAAGTCCGTTCCCTAGTGTACGCCAAGCGCAAGAGACCATTCTCGACGCTCCAATTTGGGCTGACCGTTATTCTGGTCGCGTTGCTCTTCGTGCTCGCGCTTGCAGCGATCACGCGCGAGGCGGTCGGCGAGCCGGTTGTCCCGCCCGAAGTCGTCCAGTTGCTTCGCAAGACGCCGCCGCAGCTGCCTCAAGGCTTCACCTACGACTTCGAAGTGCTCGACCCGCTGACGCAGCACCCGCTTTCGTCGCTGCCACCCGAAGGCGTGGTCGAGCTGCGGTTGGCTGTTACCAACGCGTCACCGCTGCCGGACACGCTCGAATTTCCGACCTCGTTGCAGTGCGAGTTCATCACGCGACGGGTCGCATCGTTCCTCGGCGGTTTGTTCGTGTTTCCGCTCGAGGTCTGGCGCTCGTCCTACTTCCATAACATCTCGCACAAGCAGACGACCCTGCTGTTCAAACCGGGCGAGACGAAAGTGTTCACCGCGTTGTGGTCGTTCAAACAGACGGGCGGCGAAAGCGCGCCCGAGGGCGACTACCGCATCCTCGCCAAGTTCTACGGCGCGACGTTCCCGATCCGCATTCAAAAGCCGCAGTAAGGGGCGCATGAACCTCGCGCTCACTGGCTTCATGGGCGCCGGCAAAACGACCGTCGGCCGGCGTCTGGCACGCATGATCGGCATGGACTTCGCCGACAGCGACGCGGAGATCGCGCGCGTTCACGGCCCCATCAGCGACATCTTCGCGAACGAAGGCGAGGCACGGTTTCGCGCCTACGAGCGCGAGGCGCTCGAGCGGCTGTGCGCCGCCGACGGATCGGTCATCGCCGTCGGCGGCGGCGCCGTGGTCGATTCGAACAATAGGGCGCTGCTGCGCGCGCGCTGTCTGGTGGTGCACCTGGCGGTCTCGCCCGCAGGAGCGCACGCGCGGGTGGCGCATCGCACGCACCGGCCGCTGCTCGGCGAAGCGCCCGACCTTACGCGCATCACGACGCTGCTCGAGGAGCGCGCAGGCGCATACGCCGACAACGATCTGAGCATCAACGCGGATGGCGCCAGCCCGGGAAAGATCGCCGGCGCGATCGCGCGTTGGTATCGCGAGCGCATCCAGCCGCCGCGGGAGTCTCGATGAGCGACGTCGTCCTTGACGGATTGCCATATGCGGTGATCGTGTGCGACGACGCCGGCGCTCGCATCGCGGACGCACTGGCGGAGTGCGGGCCGATCGCCGTCGTCTTCGACGAGCGCGTGCGGCGCCGCGCTCGAGCGCTGGTTCGCGCGCTGCGCGGCGCAGGCCACACCGTCGCCGGCGAGTTGCCCGTGCGCGGCGGCGAGCGCTGCAAGTCCACGCGGGCTTTGGAGGGCGTATGGCGCTGGCTCGTCGAGAAGCGCGCACATCGCGCCACGACGCTGCTGGCGGTCGGCGGCGGCACGGTCACGGATCTGGCAGGCTTCGCGGCGGCGACGTTCATGCGCGGCATCGCATGGGCCGCGGTTCCGACCACCGTCCTTGGCATGGCCGACGCCGCGATCGGCGGCAAGACGGCGATCGACCTGCCGCAGGGGAAGAATCTGGCGGGAGCGTTCTGGCCGCCGCGCGTCGTGCTGGCGGACCTTGCGGCCTTGCCGTCGCTGCCGCCGCGCGAGCGCGCCACCGGCTTGGCCGAGATCGTCAAGGCAGCGGTCATCGCGGATGCCGGACTGCTGGAAGCGGTCGGCGCCGTCGCCGCCCGGCCTGACGATATGCACCTTTGGCGCGCCGCGATCGTGCGCGCCGCCCGGGTCAAAATCGACGTCGTCGCCATCGATCCAGGCGAGCGCGGCGCGCGCGCTGCGCTCAATCTTGGGCACACGATCGGCCACGCGATCGAGCACGCGGCGGGCGGTCGGCTGAGCCATGGCGAGGCGGTGGCGATCGGCTTGCGCGGTGCGGGTCTCACGGCGCTTCGCACGGGCCGATTCTCCAGGCGCGAGCATGCGAGGGTGCTGCACGGCCTTGCTCTGGCAGGCCTGCCGGTCCATGACGGCAAGCTCGACCTGGCCGCCGTCATGCGCGCGCTCGCGACGGACAAGAAGCGCGGCGAGAACGGGATCCGCTTCGTGCTGCCCAAGCATATCGGGCGCGTCGAGATAGACGTGGCGGTTCCGGAAAAGCTCGTCCGCGCTGTCGTCCGACAATGCTCGCGGCCGCCATTGGCCGAAGAGCTTGGGTGAGTGAGCGATGTAGTCTGCGTGGACGTCGTCGTCGACGTGCCGTCTTCCCAAGTCGACCGGGCCTATACGTACCTCGCCGGCGCTGAGCCGCCGGCATTGGGCGCGCGCGTGCGCGTTCCTTTTGGCGGGCGCATCGTCGGCGGTTGGGTCGTGAGTCCGCCATTGGCGGTGCCGGGCGGAAACGGCGAGCTCAAGGCGATCGCGTCGGTGGATGGAACGGCCGCCCATTTCGGCCCCGAGGCCGTCCGGCTAGCCGCGTGGCTGCGCCGTCGCTATGCGTGCACGTTTCGCGAAGCCCTCAGCGCGGTCGCGCCGCGCGCGCTTGCGGGCGCCGATCGCTCGACGTACGCGTTCGTGAGGCCGCCGCAACCAGGCGACCGGCTGGGCGCCGTGCTCCATAAAGCTTTCGGCGAGAAGCCGTTCGGCACGATTGCCGCGGCGCGCGCGGCGACTCGCGCCCGGCTGCGCGCAAATGCGGCGCGCATCGGGGCGGAACTGTCCGCGTTGGCGCGGCGCGGGATCATCGCCCGCGGGCCGGGCAAGTCGCGAAAGGCCACCCGGGCTGCCCCCCGCCCTTCGTGCGCCGTGCTCGTAGACGCAGGCGCCGCCAAGGGCGCCGTGCAGCAGCGGCTGGCGGCTGCGCTATCGGAGCACGGCGGGCGCCTGCCGATCGCGCAGGTGCGCCGTACGGCAAATGCGTCGGCCCAAAGCGTCGCGCGCGCGGCGCTGGCGGGCGTTCTAAGGATAGAAGAAGAGGCACGCGGCGCACCCGGCGCGGCGCGCGCGGGCGCGCCGGCTTTTTCGCCGACGGACGAGCAGCGCCGCGCCATCGAAGCGATCGATGGGCTGGCGCGCGGCGGCGGCGGCGTGGCGTTGCTGCACGGCGTCACCGGGTCGGGCAAGACGTTCGTGTACTCGCGGCTGGTCGATCGGGTGCGCGGCCGAGGCGGCCGGGCGATCGTGTTAGTGCCCGAGATCGCGTTGACCCCGCAGACCGCCGCGCGCTTCACCGCGCTGTTCGGTTCCAGCGTCGGCGTGCTGCACAGCGGCCTGTCGGCAGGCGATCGCGCGCGGGTGTGGGAGGACGCGACGGCGGGTGCCATCGACGTCGTCGTCGGCGCGAGATCTGCCGTGTTCGCCCCGCTTCCCTCGCTTGCGCTCATCGTCGTCGACGAGGAGCACGAGCCGTCGTACAAACAGGACGTCGCGCCGCGTTACGATGCCGCGGCGGTCGCGCGCCAGCGCATGCGGGCGGCGCACGGCGTCGTGGTGCTCGGCAGCGCGACGCCGAGCCTCGAGACGTATCGCGAGGCGACCGCGGGCGAGATCGGTTATGTGCCGATGCGCGCACGCGCGACGTCAGCGCCGTTGCCGCCGGTAGAGATCGTCGATATGACGGGCCACGGCGGAGCCGCCAAAGGCCGCTCCATCGGTCCCGCGCTGCTCGACGCCATGGAGCGCGCGATCGCGCGCGGCGAGAAGGTCTTGCTGTTCGTGAACCGGCGCGGCTATGCGGGGCTGCTGCTGTGCCGCGCCTGCGGCTTCGCGCCGCGCTGCAAGCGCTGCGCCGTGTCGCTGGTGTTGCATACGGCGGATCAGTCGCTGCGCTGCCACATATGCGGCGATGGCTACCGCGTTCCCACCGCGTGCCCGAAGTGCGGCGCGCCGGATCTGCGCCCGTACGGTTTTGGCACGCAGCGCGTCGAGGAAGAGATCGCGCAGCTGCTGCCCGAGGCGAAGGTCGTGCGCATGGACTCGGATACGACCAGCGGCCGCGGTGCGCACGCGCGCCTGCTCGATTCGTTCGGCGGCGACGGCGACGTGCTCGTCGGCACGCAGATGATCGCGAAGGGGTTGGACTTCCCGACGGTCACCGTCGTCGGCGTGGTCTCTGCGGATCTCGATCTCAACCGGCCCGATTTTCGCGCCGCCGAGCGCACCTTCGCGCTATTGACCCAGGTCGCGGGGCGCGCAGGCAGGGTCGCTCCGGGCAGCCGCGTGGTGGTGCAGACGTATTCGCCGCAGCACTACGCCGTGCGGCTTGCCGCGACGCACGACTACGATGCATTCGCCGCGAAGGAGCTCGGCCTGCGGCGCGAGCTGCACTATCCGCCGTTCGGCCGGCTCGCGTACATCGGGGTTTCAGGTGTCGACCTCAAGGCGGTGACCGAGAGCGCTGCCCAGATCGCGGCCACGTTGCGCGAACGCGCCCCCCAGGTGGAGACGCTTGGCCCTGCGCCCGATCCGATGCCGAAGGCGCGCGGTGAGTACCGCCTGCGCGTGGCGATCAAGGCGCAGTCAGAGGACGCGTTGCTCGACGCGTGCGCGCGGGTGCAGGCCCTGCGGCGCCGGCCGGAGGCGCGCGTGACGGTCGTCGTCGATCCGCGCTAGAAGCGCACGCCCGCCCCTAACTGGAAGCCGCTCAGCGACGTCGGCGACTGGTTTTGGTTCGGATAGCCGATGTAGTCGTAGCCGAGCTGGAGCAAGACGCCGGACTTGCCAGGGCGCAACATCACGCCGGCTTGCGCCGCGCTGATGGCTGCAGTGGTCCCCAGAGTCGTCGCCGACGGGTAGTAGATGAAGCTGGCGTAGGGCGAAACGGGGTGGCGCGTGTCGGGGAACAGCGCTGCGCCGATTCCGGCGCCATTGGCCGAGGTGCTCGTCGTCGAGCGCTGCCACGATCCGTAGCCGAGCCCTACGGCGAACACGCCGCCGCCCGGCTGGTACCACAGCGCGCCCTCGCTCAAGTCGATGACCGGCGAGTCGGCGCCGTGGACGACGTAGTCGTGGAAGCGCAGCGTCGCGGCGTAGCTCTTGGAAAGCCGCCCCGCTATCTCGGCGAAGAAACCTGACGAGTTGGATGCTGGGAACGGCGATGGAGGCGCGGCGGTCGCTTCCCGTAGCGGGATGACGCCGCCAGCCGCGGCGGCGCTATCGTAACCGAAAATCACGTAACCGTTGCCGATCGGACCCGGCGTTCCGGACGGTTCCGGCGTCGAGAACGGATTGCTCTGCTTGCCTTGCGGCAGCGTGCCGGACGCATTCGGGGCCGGAGTCGGCTGCTGCCCGCCTGCTTGGGGTACGCCGCCCACCCCCGCGTTCGCAAACGCTGGCACGAGCAACGCGAGGGCGACCAGGATACCGGATGCGGCGCGCACGCTCTAGTGTTTCTTGGCGGCCGCCGTGCGCTTGGCCAGGCGCGATTTCTTGCGATTGGCCTTGTTCTTATGGATGATGCCGCGGGCTGCGGCCTTATCGTGTGCTGAAACCGCCGCTTTGACGGCCTCAGGCGTGGGTGCGTCGACGGCCTTCTTGAAAGCCGACTTCAGCGTGCTCTTGACCGCGAGGTTGCGTTCGCGGCGCTTCTCTGAGGCGCGCGCCCATTTCTTGGCTGATCTGATGTTGGGCAAGTCTCTATATCTCCTAGACGAATGCAAAAGACGATAAATCATAGCACGAAAGCCGCAATAGGAGCAAGGACGCCCGCGGGGACACGAGCGCTGCATGATGAAAACGTCGCTGTGAACGCATCGTTTCTACGAGTGCTGGCAACGCCTGCGCCGTCCGCGCGCATCGTCGACGCGGTCACCGATGCGCTCGCCGCAAGCGGGGGCCGCATCTTGATCGCAGCCGTCGATCCTGACATGGATTGTGCGGTCTGGGATGCTGAAGTCGATCGACCCGCCGGGGCCGCGGCGAGCGCTGCGGCCGCGTTACGGGTGGACTCGCATGCGCGACTCCACTTCTTCGGACTCTCCGCGTCATCCGAGCAGGCGCCAGACGAAGCCGCGCTATGCGCGATGCTCGGCGAGACATTGGACGCGCCCGTGTACGCCGCTCGGCGCGCCGTGCCGGCTTCGCAATGGGTCGCGGATCGGCCGTTCGTGCTTCGCATCGACGGGTTTTCGATCGCGCGCGTACAGGCTGACTACCTTCGACCCGGCGGCCGCGGTCTCGGCGTCGCGGTAGAGCTCGGGCCGCCGACGCTATGGCTCAAGGCGATGCTGCATGCCGTGCCCGGCCATGCGCTCAGCCGCATCTGCGACGCGGCCGGGGGGCCACGCGGCGGCTTGGCGCACATCGGCGCGTATCCCGGCGTCAGCGCGCGCTCCGGCGCGCCTTTCCTCTTGATCGAATGCAGCGATCCCTCGAAATCACCGCTCACCCGCGCGCTGGAGATCGTCGATATCGAGGCGGCGCGCTACGGCGGGAGCATCGGCGCGACCGCGTTGTTATCGCACGTGCCGCTCGACGCGCTGCTCGGCACGCTGGCCGGCGGGATGCCGCTGCACACGCAGCCGGCGCAGGTCATCGAGACGCACCTGACACGGCCGGCGCGTTGAACGATCTGTTCGGCACCGACGGCGTGCGCGGCGTGGCGAATGAATTTCTGACGCCTGAGCTCGCGTTCGCGCTTGGGCGCGCCGGCGGCTTCGTGCTCGCGCGGCACGGCGCGCAACGCCCGGTGCTGGTCGGGCGCGACACGCGCATGTCAGGCCCGATGCTGGAGGCGGCGCTGTGCGCGGGCTTGGCATCGGTGGGCCTTGATGTCTGGAAGCTCGGCATCATCCCGACGCCGGGAGTCGCCTACTTGACCCGCCAGTTGGGCGCCGGCGCGGGCGTGATGATCTCCGCGTCGCACAATCCGATCGAGGACAACGGCTTCAAGTTCTTCGCCTCGGACGGCACCAAGCTCGCTGACGCGATCGAGGACGAAATCGCTGCGCTCGTCTCCGCACACGACACGCTGCCGCGAGCGACCGGCGCTGCGGTCGGCGAGATCCTCGAACGCAAGCGCGTCGTGGGAGCCTACGAGCGCCACTGCGTCGCCTTGGGAGCGGCGCTGAGCGGCACGCTCGTCGTGGTGGACGCCGCGTTCGGCGCGGCGTACGCGATCGCCCCGCGGGTGTTCGAGACTTTGGGTGCGTCGGTCGTGCCCTTGCACTGCAAGCCGGATGGACGGCGCATCAATGTGAGCTGCGGCGCGACCCATCTGGAGCCGCTGCGCGCTGCAGTGGCGCGGCATCCGGGCAGCGTCGGCGTGGCGTTCGACGGGGATGCGGACCGCGCGCTGTTCATCGACGAGGCCGGCGACGTCGTGACCGGCGATCACATCCTTGCGATCTGGGCGCGCGAGTTGGCCGCCGCCGGCGCGCTGCCCAAACGCACGATCGTCGCGACGGTCATGAGCAACGTCGGATTGGAACGCGCTCTCGCGTCGGAGGGCATCACCTTAGAGCGCACTGCGGTCGGCGACCGCTACGTGGTCGAAGCGATGCAGCGCGGCGGGTATCGGATCGGCGGCGAGCAGTCCGGGCACATCATCGACCTCGAAGCGAACACGACCGGTGACGGCATCGCCACCGCGGTGCGGCTCTTGAGCCTGCGAGCGAAACACGGTTCGCTGCACGAGCTGGCCCGCATCATGCGCGTGTATCCGCAAGTGCTGCTCAACGTCCGCGTTGGCGACAAGCAACGCGTGCAAGCAGATGAACACGTCGGGCGCGCGATCCAGGCGGCCAGCACGGCGCTGGATGGCTCGGGGCGCGTCCTCGTACGTCCTTCCGGAACCGAGCCCATCATCCGCATCATGGTCGAAGGGCCAGATGAAGCGCAGATCCACCAGCTCGCGAAGACCCTCGCGGCGGAGGTCGAGGCGGCAGCGTCCCGCAGTGAGAGCTAGGTCACACCCCTGCGGAAAGGGCTGGGAGCCGGCGAAGCGAAGCGCGAGGACAGCCAGACGCGACGCGATATGACGCGGCGTTTTGCGACGTGAATATCCTTTCGTAGGATGCGCCGCTTCCGACGAGACGGAAGCATCCGCCGCTCGATTCCCGAGCAGGTCCCGACAACCGCAGATAGATCAGCGAGAGGACGCATTGCGCCGAAGCTTCGCTTTTCCGTTCGTTTTGTGTTTGCTGTTGGCGGCCGCGCCGGCCGCAGCTGACTCGATCACGCACACCGTCTCCTCCGGTGAGACCCTGTCAGGGATCGCCGACCGTTTCGGCGTGTCCTTGAGCGCGCTGGAAGTCACCAATCATCTGACCGACACGAGC
>DATFYX010000012.1 GCA_035314825.1 Candidatus Eremiobacteraceae bacterium | reverse complement strand
GTCTTGGCGGGGACGGGCGTCACCGGCGCGTTGGCGATGTGGATCGCCCGCCCGTGCAACACCTCGGCGGCCTCCATGATCGGTTCCGAGAAGGTCGGATGCGGATGGATAGTCAGACCGATATCCTCGGCAGTGGCGCCCATCTCGATCGCCAGCGTGCATTCGGCCACCATCGTCTCGGCCATCGGTGAGAAGATACCCACGCCGATCACGAGATCCGTCTTCTTATCCGTGATGACTTTGACCATGCCGTCCGAAAGCCCGATCGTGCGGGCGCGCCCCAGCGCCGCGAGCCGGAACTTCCCGACGCCGATGTCATAGCCCGCGGCTTTGGCCTGCTCTTCGGACATGCCGACGGTCGCCACTTGCGGATCCGTGTAGACGCAATTCGGCATGGCGAGCGGATCGAAGGCGCTGGGCAGGCCGGCGATCACCTCGGCAGCGACGACGCCCTCTTTCATGGCTTTGTGCGCGAGCAACGGCGCGCCGGTGACGTCGCCGACCGCGTAGATGTGCGGCACGTTGGTCTGGCGCTGCTCGTTGACCGGGATGAAACCGCGTTCGGTCGTCACGCCGACGCGTTCGAGCGCCAGCTTGTCGGTGCGCGGGCGCCGCCCGACCGCGACGAGGATCTTCTCGAAGTCCATCGGTTCGGCGATATCGCCTTCGAACGTCACGCGCACGCGCTTGCCGATCTCTTGGGCGCGCACCGCTTTGGTCTTCAGATGGATGTCGATGCCTTGCTTCTGTTTGAGCGTGCGCACGAGCAGGTTCGAGATCTCGATGTCGGTTTCGGCGAGCGCCCTGTCGGCCAGCTCGACCACCGTGACCTCGGCGCCGAGGCGTTTGTAGATGGTGGCGAACTCAAGCCCGATGACGCCCGCGCCCAGGATCAGGATGCTCTTGGGGATCTCGGCCAGCGTCACCGCATCGTCGGAGTTGAGGATCTTGATGCTGTCGCGCTCGAATCCAGGCAGCGACACGGGCTCCGAACCGGTCGCGATGATGAAGCTGTCGGCGAAGAGCTGCTCCGCGCGTCCGTCCTGCTTCTTCACGCGCACGCTCTTGGCGTCCATGAACTCGACGTCGCCGGTCATCGAATCGACCTTGTTGACTTTGAACAGCGTGATGATGCCGTTCACCAGGTCGTCGACCATCTTGGATTTCCACTGGTTGAGCTTGGGCAGATTGATCTGCGGCGCGCCGCCGAAGTCGATGCCCATGTTCGCCGCCTCGCGCGCGGCGGCGATGACCTCGCCGACGTGCAGCAGCGCTTTGCTCGGCATGCAGCCCCAATTCAGGCAGACGCCGCCGACGCGCTCGCGCTCGATGCACAGCACGCTCTTCTTCAGTTGTGCCAACCGGATGGCGGCGCTGTACCCGCCCGGACCGCCGCCGATGACGATCGCGTCGTATTTCGTAGGCATGGTTTTAGCCTTCCATCAGCATCACGTCGGGCGCAGACAGCTCCGCAGCGACGTCTTTGACGAATTGCGCTGCGATGGCGCCGTCGACGACGCGGTGGTCGAACGAGATCGAGAGATAGGTCATCTCGCGCACGACGATCTGGCCGTCGCGCACGACCGGACGCGGTTGGATCGAGTGCGTGCCCAAGATGCCGACTTCGGGCCAGTTGATGACCGGGAAGGTGAACAGGCCGCCGACCGAGCCGACGTTGGTGATGGTGAACGTGCCGCCGCTGATCTCGTCGTGCGACAGCTTGCCGGCGCGGGCTTTGCCGGCCAGTTCAGCGATCTCGATGGCGAGCTCAAAGATGCTCTTCTGATCGGCCTGATGGATCACGGGCACCACCAGCCCGGCATCGGTGTTGGCGGCGATGCCGATGTTGTAGTCTTTTTTGAGGATGATCTCGTGCTTCTCGTCGTCGAGCGAGGCGTTCATGAACGGATGGCGCTTGAGCGCTGCGCACGCGGCCTTGACGAAGAACGGCAGGTAGGTGAGTTTGATGCCGCGCTCGGCCGCAGCGGTCTTGGCGCGCGCGCGCATGGCGACGAGCTCGGTGACGTCCGCTTCGTCCACGTGCAGCGTATGCGCAGCCGTGTGCTTCGAGTGAACCATGTGGTCGGCGATGACGCGGCGCAAGCCGCGCAGCGGGATGCGCTCGGTCTCGCCGGTCGGGCCCGATAACGCGCGCGCGACGATCGGCCGAGTAAACTCGGCCGCTACAGGAGTCGGTTGTGGTGCGGCGCCTGAGGCCACGCGCTCGACGTCGTCTCGCGTGATGCGGCCGCCGTCACCGGAGCCGCGCACGCGGTTGAGATCGATGCCTTTTTCCCGGGCGAACTTGCGCACGGCGGGCGCGGCCAGCGGGCGGCCAAATGGTCCTGGGGTCGCGCTTTCGGACGGCGCGACGGCGCCGGCTTGGCCATTGCCGGGCTTGACTTGCGGCTTCGAAGGTTTGGCGGCTTCAGGCGGAGTGGTCGGCCGAGCAAGCTCGGCCGCTACGGGGGTGGCAGTTACGGCAGGCGCCGCGGCGTGATCGGCCAGCGTCTCGCCTTCTTTGCCGAAGATGGCGATCGGCTTGCCGATGGGCACGACTTCGCCTTCGGCGGCGACCTGCTTGAGCAGCACGCCCTCGTACGGCGACGGCACTTCGACCGTCACCTTGTCCGTCATGACCTCGACCAACGGCTGATCTTGCTTGACGTGGTCGCCTTCCTTGACGAGCCACTTGACGATCTCGCCCTCGATGACCGACTCGGCCAATTCGGGCATCTCATATTCTACGGGCATCTCGTTTCGGTCGAATGAACTCGACCGCTCCATTGGGACTCTTAGAAATTCAATGTCTTCTTGATGCCGCGCGTCAGCCGTTCGACGTTGGGCATGTACGCCTTCTCGAGCGCGTACGGGAAGGGCGTATCCCAGCCCGTGACGCGGACGACCGGTCCTTCCAGATACTCGATCGCGTTCTCGGCCAGAAACGCGCTGATCTCGCCCATGTAGCCGCCGATGCGCGGCGCTTCTTGGATCAGCACCGCGTGTCCGGTCTTGCCGACCGATGCCAGGATCGCTTCCGTGTCGTAGGGCTGCAGCGTGCGCAGGTCGAGCACCTCGACGTCGACGCCTTCCTTTTCCATCGCAGCGGCGCCATCGAGCGCGACGGGAACCATGGCGCCGTACGCGATGACGGTGACGTGTTTGCCTTCGCGCGCGATCGACGCCTTGCCGAGCGGCACCTCGAACGGGCCCTCCGGCAGTTCGCTCTTCACCGCGCGGTAGATCTTCTTGGGCTCCATGAAGAGCACGGGATCGTTGTCGCGGATGGATGAGATGAGCAGGCCCTTCGCGTCGTACGGATTGCTCGGCACGACGACCTTGATGCCCGGCGTGCTCACATAGTACGCCTCGGGCGACTGCGAGTGATAGCTGCCGCCGCGCACGCCGCCGCCGTACGGCGAGCGCACGACCATCGGCACCTGGAACTCGCCTGCCGAACGGTAGCGCAGCTTGGCCGCTTCGGACACCAGCATGTCGAAGCCGGGATAGAGGAAGTCGATGAATTGGATCTCGGCGATGGGACGCAGACCATAGAGCGCCATGCCGATGCCGGCGCCGATGATGCCAAGCTCGGCCAGCGGCGTGTCGATCACGCGCTCCTTGCCGAACATGTCGATGAGGCCCTCGGTGACGAGGAAGACGCCGCCGCGCGGCCCGATGTCCTCGCCCAACGTCACGACGTTCTCGTCGCGCGTCATCTCGTCGATGAGCGCGGAGCGGATGGCCTGCACCATCGTGTAGGTCTGTTTCTTCTGTGCTTGCACGGTTGCCATGTTCGCGCTGCCTCCTACGACACGCCAAGCTCGGCGGCGAGCTCTGCCCGTTCCGCGTCGAGGTGGGGAGTACGTTTTTCGTAGACGTAGTCGAGCACCGTGAGCGGCTCGGGCACCGGGCTTGCTTCGGCTTCCGCGAACGCGGCCGCGACTTCAGCCTTGACGTCTTCGAGCAGTTTCTGCTCTTTCGCGTCGTCCCACAGCTTCTTGCCGATCAAGAAGTTGCGAAAGCGCGTGATCGGGTCTCGTTGCGTGCGCCACATCTCGAGCTCGCCCTTGGGGCGATAGCGCGTGTCGTCGTCGGCCGATGAATGCGGCCCGTAGCGATACGTGTACGCTTCGATGAGGGTTGGTCCGCCGCCGGCGCGCGCTTTGTCGGCGCACAGCTTGGTGACCGCGTAGACCGCCAAGATGTCGTTGCCGTCGACGAAATAGCCGTCCATGCCGTAGGCGCGGGCCTTCTCAGCGATGGTCTTGGTATGGGTCTGCTCTTCGAGACGCACGGAGATCGCGTATTGGTTGTTCTGGCAGAAGAACAACACCGGCGAACCGTAGACAGCCGCGAAATTCAGGCCGACGTGGAAGTCGCCTTCGCTGGTGGCGCCGTCGCCGAAGTACGTGATGGTGATGTCTTTCGTCTTCTTATAATGCTGCGCCATCGCGGTGCCGACCGCCTCGGTGATCTTGTTGCCGACGGTCGAGGAGGGCGGCACGATGTGCAGCTCTTTGCTGCCGCTGCCGTGCGGCATCATGCGGCCTTGCGTCGGATCGAGCATCCGGCCCAGCACGTGCGCGAACCACTGCGACGCCTTGAGACCTTTGACGAGCTGGCTGCCCTGCGAGCGATGGTCGCCGTACATCCAATCGTTCTTGCCCAGCACCAGCGCGCTGCCGACCTGCGACGCTTCTTGGCCCGCGACCTGGGCGTAAAAGCCGGCCCGGCCCTGGCGCACGAGGATGTAGCCGCGATCGTCGACCGTGCGGACGAAGACCATCCATCGGTACATGACCAGCAGCTGCTCGTTGGTCAGGCCGAGCGACGCGATGTCGCCGGCGGGCGTGCCGTCGTATTCGAGAAATTTGACCGGTTTATCTGTGAAGGGTTTGATGTCCATGCGAAATGGGTGGGCCTCCGCAACAACTATTATGGCGAGTTCCGCTTTCTTTGGATATCGGCCATTCCCTCCGCCCTTCGGAAGTTCTAGGCCCAGGGGTCGAGCGGGTTGGCGAGGCATATCCCTCTGTTGAACTTTTCTTTTCGCTTCGCGGGAGAATCGACCCGATGATCGCGCGTACGCCCAATATGACGGATTACGAGAGCACTCGACGCAGCTTTGCGTTCGAGGTGCCCGAATATTACAACTTCGCCTCGTACACGATCGACGGATGGGCGCGCGACCGCGGCAAGCTCGCGATGATCTGGACCGGCGAGGGGGCCGATCCACTCTCGCTGACCTTCGCGCATTTCTCCGAGGCATCATCGCGCTTGGCCGATGCGTTGCGCTCGCTTGGCGTGCAGCCCGGCGACCGGGCACTGTTGGTGGCTTCGCGCATACCGGAGTGGTGGGAAGCGTTGCTCGGCATGATCCGCGCGGGTGTCATTCCGGTGCCCGGCACGACGCTGCTCACGCCCAAAGATTTCGTCTATCGCGCCAATACCGCCGGTGCGGTGGCCGCCTTCGTCGACGAAGCGAATCTTGCCAAGCTGCGCGAGGTGCGCGATCAGTGCCCGACCCTCAAACACATCATCGTGTTCGGGCGGGCGTCAAGCGGCGCTCATGCATACGACTCGCTGCTCGCCGGCCGGCCGACGCGCTACGACGGCCCGCGCACGAAGGCGTCCGATCCGTGCCTCATCTACTTCACCTCGGGGACGACCGGCAATCAGAAGATGGTCCTGCACACGCAGGCGTCGTATCCGCTGGGCCACATCGTCACCGGCAAGTTCTGGCTCGATCTGCAGCCCAACGATCTTCATTGGAACCTGTCGGACACGGGCTGGGCGAAGGCGGCATGGAGCAGCGTGTTCGGACCCTGGCAGTGCGGCAGCGCGATTTTCGTCAACAACGCGACCGGCAAGTTCTCGGCCGCCCAGACGCTACGCATGCTTGAGGAATATCCGATCACGACGTTGTGCGGACCGCCGACCGCGTACCGCATGCTCGTGCTCGAGCCGCTCGAGCGATTCAAGCCCAAAGCGCTGCGTCATTGCGTGGCGGCCGGCGAACCGCTGAACCCGGAAGTCATCGACATGTGGAAGCGCCACACGGGCATGACGATCCGCGACGGCTACGGTCAGACCGAGACGGTGCTGTTGTGCGGCAACTTTCCGCCGCTCGATGTCAAGCCCGGTTCGATGGGCAAGCCGTCGCCCGGCTTTGATGTCGCGGTCATCGGCGACGACCTCGCGCCGGTGCCGGCCGGCAAAGAAGGCGACATCGCGGTTCGCGTGGTGCCCACGCGTCCGGTCGGTCTGTTCAAAGAGTATTGGAAGAATCCGGCCGAGATGGCGAAGTCGTTTCGCGGCGATTGGTACATCACCGGTGACCGCGCGTTCGTGGATGAAGACGGATATTTCTGGTTCGTCGGGCGCGGCGACGATGTCATCAATTCCTCAGGCTACCGCATCGGACCGTTCGAGGTCGAGAGCGCGCTCATCGAACATCCGGCCGTCGCCGAGTCCGCGGTCGTCGCGTCGCCTGACGAGATGCGCGGCGAGATTGTCAAAGCATTCGTCATCCTCGCGCCCGGCTATACCGCGTCGGACGCGCTGGCCGTGGAACTGCAGGAGCACTGCAAGAACTTGACCGCACCATACAAGTATCCGCGCGAGATCGAGTTCGTGACCGAGCTTCCCAAGACGATCTCGGGCAAGATCCGCCGCGTCGAACTGCGCGAACGCGAGAAGGCCAAGAAGAGCAGCCGATGGTAGCTGCCTTGACGGTCGTCGTGTCGCTCATCGTCTTCGCGGCAAATTCGGCCGGCACTGCGCACCCACCGGCTCCTTCGCCCACGCCGATCCACACCGGGGATGTCGCGCTGCCGTCGTGGCGCGCGCCGTCGAACTTCACGGTCCGGGCCCAAGGCCTCAAGCTCGAGGGCGTAACTGGAATCACCGCCGTCTACCGGTCGAGTGGACTCGTCTCTTCGCAACACGTGCCCGATCATCCGCGCTATGAGACCGTGACGCTCAAGCGCGGCCTCACAAGCAATACACAGTTCGCCGACTGGCATGCGAGCGCGGCATCGAAGACGCTGACGATCGCCACGAAGCTCCCCAACGGCGTGACGCGCACCTACAAGTTTGCCGGCTGCCGGCCGACCAAGTACACCGGGCCGACTCTATCGCCGGCGTCCCCCGGAAGTCAGGCTCCAGGCGACGTGGCGATCGAAGAACTGACGCTGAGCTGCGAAAGTATCACGCTCGAAAAGTAGCGACGCTGAAAGGAATCCGACATCAAACTCGCACCGTTTGCCTTCACCAAGATCTCGCTCGGTTTGTATCGCAACACCGTCGGGCAACCGCTGTCATCGGGCATGCAAGGCGACCTGCTGCGTGAGCTGCATCGCGACTACCCATCGCTGACGCAGATCCCGAACGGCGTGCTCTTCAGCGACCCCGCGCAAGGCCGCACGCTCGTCGTGGATCAGACGCATATCGAGGCGTCGGAGAACAGCGCACACGTGGCGGCGTCGGCGATCGAGCGGCTGCAGAACGACGTGCGCATCGCCGCGCCGATCGTCGACATGGCGGCGCCGTACCGCGTTCGGGTCGAGGCCACCGGCACGGTCCAAGCGCTTGAGGGCGTGAACCCGGCATCGGTGCTGCGCGAACACGCGCCGCCTTCACCCGGCTGGGATCAGATCGCCGGACGCTGCACGCACGCCTGCGTGCGCTACCTGTTCACCGCCGACGACGGCACGCAGCGCGACGTCCACGTCGAGCCGCTCTTCGCCCAGCCGGATCGGTTCTACGTGATGGTGGTCTCGGTCAACGGCGCCCAGGGCGCGGCCTCGCTCGATGCGGCGATCGGCCAGACCAGCGATGAGGTCGCGATCATCGAACGGCTCGGCAATCGGATCGTCGCCGATCTGGTCGGCTGACGAGTGACGCCGGACGCGTGGGCCGCTGTCGCGGCGGGCGCGGGCGTCGTCATCGCCGCGCTCTTGACTGAAGCCGTGATGCGCTGGCTCAAGGCGCGAAGGCGAACGTGAGGACGGTCGAATAAATTCGACCGCAACAGCTACACTTTGAAGAGCTCGATCGCCTTCGCGCCCGTGTACATGACGACACCCTTGGTCTCGGTGTACAGGTCGAGCGTCTGCATCGCTAGCTCGCGGCCGAATCCCGACTGCTTGTAGCCGCCGAACGGCACGCCCGGCATGATCGAGACCGGCGAATTGATCGCGACGCCGCCGGCCTTGAGTTTGCTCGCCACGCGTTGCGCGCGCCC
>DATFYX010000011.1 GCA_035314825.1 Candidatus Eremiobacteraceae bacterium | reverse complement strand
GATGACGACCGGATGCACAGCAGGCTGTGGCGCAGGAGCCTCGAGCGCAAACCCGCAGCCGAATGCGTCGCTTGCTCCGATCGTATCGTCCGCGCAGATCTGGTTCCACCCGTTGCCGCCGTCCGCCACGAACTATCCCGGGCCATTGCCCAACCACGGGTCGACGGATTTTCCACAGCTGTTCCAGCCAAACGCGCCGTGGGCCAACGTCGAATCGCACACCAAGGTGTTGGGGATCTACGTCTATTGGGTCCTCACCGCGAGCCAGTCAGACCTGCAACAGACCATCGCATTCGTCAACGCCCACCATATGGGGATCGAGCTCGAAGCGCCGGCGCTCCAGGCGACGGCAGCGTGCGGCGAGGGGGTCGAAGGCTTCGTGGGGGGCGGCCAGACGGTCCAGGCCGTCACGCTCTCGTACCTCCAGCGCCTCCAGGCGGTCGGCGCGAACGTGCAATACATCAAGGTCGACGAGCCATATTTCTTCGGCAGCGTCGCTACCGAGCCGGGCACGTGCCAGTGGCCGGTCTCGCAAGTGGCCTCCGAAGTCAGCGCTTACGTGCATCTCGTGCACACGATATTTCCGAACGCCGCCGTCGGGGACGTCGAACCGGTCACCGCGGGCTTTTACTCGCCCGATGTCGTGACCGCCCTCGGACAATGGCATAGCACGTACAGCACGATCAACGGTGCGCCGTTCCCCTTCTACATCGCGGACCTGGACTTCAACAACCCGACGTGGCAGACGCTCGCGAAATCGCTGGAGACCCAGACCAAACAGGCCGGCATGAAATTCGGCATCATCTACATCGGAGATTATCAGGACACGTCGGATGCGCAGTGGGCGGGCAAGGTCGTGGCGCGATTTGAGGCCTACCAGGGCCAGGACGGCGGGCAGCCGGATTTCGTGCTCTTCCAATCCTGGGAGCCGCACCCGCTATTTTGCCTGCCGGAAAGCGATCCGAACACGTTCACCGGCGCCGTCAACGCCTACGTCAGGGCGACCGGAATGTGACGGCCGTCCGGCCTAAGGCGCGGTGCCTATGGGCATCTAGGGGACATGGGCTCACCACAGGCAGCGCCGCAGCCGCGCTCGGTCCGCTGGCTTCAAACGTCGCTCGTCATCGCCGTCATGGCATTCGCAGGCATCACCGCTCGCGCCGGTACGGGCGGCCCGGACGCGCAGTTCGTGAAGCAAAGCGTGCCTCCGATCGCCGCCAACGGCGTGCCGATCGCCGTCGTGGTGGAATTTTCGAACACAGGCGACATCCCGTGGGATCGTGATGTCGCTCTTGTCTGCGAGCAGGGAGATTCGTGCCCCTGGACTCCCAAGTCCGTTCCGCTGCAAAGCAAGAGCAGCACGAACGCCCTGGTGATCCAACCAGGTCAGACCTTCTCTCGGGTCTTCACCGTGATCACGCCTGCTAAGGCCGGTATCTACGCGTTCTCCTGGCACCTGACCATTGACGGTGTGCCGTTCGGCCAAGCATCTCCGCCGATCCAGATACGCGTGGTGCAATAGCGCCAGGAGCTTGCCCAGCACGCGGCCCATTCTAGCCGCATGAAGAACATCGGACTGGTCGGCGCCGGCGCGATGGGCGAGCCGATGGGCGCCTCGCTGCTCCGCGCGGGCTTTAGCCTGCGCGTGTGCCCGCACCGCTCGCGCGAACGCGTCGAGCGGCTTATCAAAGCAGGCGCTATCGAGGAGAAGGACCCCGCCGACGTCGCTGCCGGCAGTGAGCTCGTCATCACCATGGTGCCCGACAGCCCGCAGGTGGAAGAGGCGCTCTTCGGCGAGCGCGGCGTCGTCGCCGGGATGGAGCGCGGCGGTTATGTGATCGACATGTCGACCATCTCGCCCGTCGCGTCGCGCCGATTCCACGAGCGTTTGCGCGAGCGCAGCATCCGCATGCTCGACGCGCCCGTATCGGGCGGGCCGACGCGCGCCGCAACCGGTGAGCTCACGATCATGGCGGGCGGCGACGAGCAGACCTTCAAAGCGTGCGAGCCGGTGCTGCGCGCGCTGGGCAACCCGACGCTGGTCGGACCGGCGGGCATGGGCGAGACATTCAAACTCGTCAACCAGATCATCATCTCGGTCGTCATGCTGGCCGACGTCGAGGCGCTCGTCTTCGCCAAGAAGTCCGGTGCCGATATCGACCTCTTGCGCCAAGTGATCGGCACCGCGACCGGCTCGAACTACATACTTGACAAATGGCTGCCCAACACGTGGTTCAAGGGCAGCCATGAAGGCGGCTTCGCGCTCGACCTGCTGCGCAAGGATCTCAACGCCGCGCTCGATGCAGCAAAGCAGATGCAGGTGCCGATGATCGCTTCCGCGCTGGCCAGCCAGCTCTACCTGCAAGCCTCGGCCGAAGGCAACGGCAAGCTCGACTACAGCGTCGTGTCCGAATCGTACGAACGCGCCGCTGGGGTGCGCGTCGTCAAGTAGATGCGACAAGCGCAGCTCACCGCGCCCAAGACGTTGGAGTGGCGCGAAGCGCCAAGCCCGCAGCCCGGTCCGGGCGAGCTGCTGGTGCGCGTGCGTGCCGCGCTGACCTGCGGCACGGATCTGAAGACGTATAGGCGCGGACATCCGAAACTGCGATTCGGTCCGTTCGGCCACGAGGCCTCAGGCGACGTGATCGCCGTCGGCCGCGACGTCAAAGAGTTCAAGCCGGGCGACGCCATCATGTGGGTGCAGACGGCGCCGTGCGGCGAGTGCGATGCATGCCGCAACGGGTCGGAGAACCTGTGCGAGCATCTTCTCGATGACATCGCGCTCGGCGCGTACGCGGACTATATCGTATTGCCGCGCAAGATCGTGCGCCGCAACGTCTTCAAGAAGCCGATCGGGCTCAGCTACATCGAGGCGGCGTTCTTGGAACCGCTGTCCTGCATCGTCCACGGCTGGAACGTGTTGCGCCGCGCCAACGCGCAGCGTCCCGTGCCGCACAGCGTCGCCATCATCGGCGCGGGCACGATCGGCTTGCTGCACTTGCTGTATGCCAAGCACGCCGGCATCCGCGCAACGGTCATCGCGCGCAGTCCCCAACGGCTTGAACTGGCGCGCTCGCTCGGCGCACACGAGACGCTCGACGCGAGCAAACAGGAAAGCGAGCTCGCCCAGGCGCGTTTCGCTGCCGTGATCGAATGCGCCGGCACGGTGGAGACCTGGCGCCAGGCGCTGGCGCTCACCCGGCCGGGAGGGCGCACGTTGTTCTTCTCGGGCTTACCGTCGGGCACCGAAGTGCCGCTGGACGCGACGCGCATCCATTATGAAGAGCTGACCTGTCTGGGCACGTTCCACTTCACGCCTGACGACGTGCGCGAGGCGCGCGATCTCTTGATCGCCGGACGGATACCGGTGCGCCCACTGGTGTCCGCCATCGTGCCGCTCTCGAATCTCTCGGACATCTTCGAACGACTCGACCGGCGCCAGGGATACAAGTACGCGCTGATCCCCGAGCCCGCCGCCGCGGAATGGGTGTAGCGGGTGGAGATCTGGAGTCTCGTAGCCTCGCTCGGAACGTTTCTCGTGATCGCGGCGACCGCCATCGCCGCCATCGTGCAGTTGCGTCACATGCGCGGCAGCAACCAGATCACGGTGTTCTCCAAACTCGAAGAGATGTGGGACGACAAGGAGTTCAGGACGCAGCGCAGGCTCGTCGCGGACGAGCTCGACCAGCGCTTACGCGATCCACAATTTCGCAAGGAGTTGGAGGCCGACGCGTCTCCGGATGAGTTCGTTCGCGCCGTCATCGACGTCGCGAACTTCTTCGAAGGCATGGCGATCTACGCCAAGACAGGCCTCGCGGATACCGATATCGTGTGCGACTTCTGGTCCGCGATCATCGTCGGCAGCTGGCATCGGCTGGCGCCGGCGATCGCTATCATGCGCCGCACGGCTGGGCCGCTGGCGTACGAGAATTTCCAGTACTTGGCGGTGGTCGCACAGCGCTACATGGACACGCATCCGCACGGCACGGTGCCGCCCGAAGGCCGCGCACCGGTGCCTGACGTCTGGCTCGCCGAAGACCACCCCAAAATGTAGTCCCGCGCTCTTGAGCGCGGGTGCATGCTTGACCGCATCGGACTAGCACGTGATATAATTCGCGTGCGATCAACATGCCGCGAGAAATCACGTTGCCGGAGGCCAAGCCGGCGCTCGAATGGGTCAACGGCCGGGTTCTCCAAAAGGTGAGCCCGAAGCGTCAACACGCGATCGCGCAGGGACGCTTCTACACCGCGCTCGACGAGTGGGCATCAAAGGGCGGCCTCGGAATCGTGGGCACGGAATGGCGTTTCCGGGTGCAGCCGCCCGGCGAACAGCGCCGCCCGCTCGTGCCGGACGTCGCCTACCTTTCGTATGCGCGGCTGCCTTTCGAAACGCAACAGGTCACCGATGAGCCTAAGGTCGCGCCCGACGCCGTTGTAGAAGTGCTTTCCCCCCGCGACCGCCGCGCCGACGTCGAGGAGAAGACGCGGGTGTATCTCGCGGCCGGCACTGAGGTGATATTCCTCGTCGATCCGAAGCGCAAGCTCGCGCGGGTTCGCGACCGACACGAAGAGCGCACTGTCAAGGAAGACGGCGTCATCACCCACGACTCGCTTTCGGGCTTCAAACTCGAAGCGCGCCGCCTTTTCTCAGTTCCGCCTCCTGCGGCTTAGCCCAGACGCTCTTTTCAGCGGACGGAAATAAGATCGCGAGAGTCGCAGGAGCAGCCGGCGCAATCCGGGTAGCACGGCGATACGTCGAAGGCGTGACGCCGACGAGCCGGGCGAATATCTCGCTGAAGTGGCTTTGGCTTGAAAACCCGAGTTGCGCCGCGACCGAGGCGATGGTCTGACTAGTCGCCGCGAGCAGTTCCTTGGCTCGCTCGATGCGCCGCATCGTGATGTACTGGTATGGCGCCATGCCATATTCGCTCTTGAAGATATGCGAGAAATGCGTGACGCTCAGTCCGACCAAGCACGCCAGATCGGTCAGGCAGATGTCGCGATCCAAGCCTTGCTCGACGTAGTCGAGCACGGTGTCAAAGCGGGAGAACTCATCATCCGTCATGTGTGCGAGTCCCACAGCAGCTTAGTTGTCCAAAGGATGAGCAGCACTTCCCCTCCCGCGGCGGGACGGCATTGACAAGCGTCCCGCAGATGGGCATCTTCTCGCTGGGCGATCCGTCGCACAGCTTTACGGAGTTCGCGCTGGTTCACGGCGCGCGCGCGAGCGACGCAGTCGCGGCCATCGCCGGGTTGCACGACCCGCGCAAGACGACCGAAGGCGTCAATCTGGTCGCAGGGTTTCGCCCCGAGCTGTGGCGGGCAGCCGCGCCGGTGGACGCTCCGGCGGATGCGGCTTCATTCGAGCGCGCGCTGGTCGGCCGGGACGGCTATACGATGCCGGCCACGCAGGCGGACGTGTTCATCTGGGTCGCCGGCGCTGCATACGACAACGTGTTCGACGTCGCCGGGAGCATCGTCGAGCGCGTGAGATCCGTGGCAACGCCGATACGGGAATTGACCGGCTGGACCTACCAGCATAACCGCGATCTCACCGGTTTCCAGGACGGCACCGAGAACCCGACGCTCGAGGACGCCCCCGGCGTCGCGCTCATCGACGACGGCCTGCCGGGCGCCGGCGGCAGCATCTTGCTCTTCCAGCAATGGAAGCACAACGCCGGCGCGTGGCACGCGCTTGCCACCGAAGCCCAAGAGCGGGTCATCGGGCGCACCAAGCCCGACAGCATCGAACTGGACAAGGCCCACATGCCGGCGGACTCGCACGTCACGCGCACGACGCTCGAAGAAGAAGGCGAAGAGCTCAAGATCTTCCGCCGCAATACGCCGTACGGCGGCGTCGCGGATCATGGGACCGTCTTCGTCGGCTTTTCCAAACAGCAGTATCGCCTGCAACGGATGCTCGAGCGTATGGCCGGCATCCCTGACGGAGTGCGCGATGCGCTCACGCGCTTTTCGACCCCGCTCACCGGCGCGTATTACTTCGTTCCGGCGCTCTCGAGCCTGGTCCGCTTCGTTACCTGACGAACTGCTCGGCTTCGTCCTTGGGCAGTTTGAGCTTCGTCGCGGAGGTCGGGTCGGAGTTGAAGTTGGCGAACGTGCCGGGTTCCTGTTTGAAATGCTGTTCGAGCGCGTTCACCCGATCGGTGTTGTCCGGATGGTCGGAGAGCACTTCGGGCGGCGATTTCATGTTGGAGTTCTGGAAGTCTTGGAACAGCCATACCAATCCCCAGGGGTCGTAGCCGGCGGCCGCACACGTGTCCGAACCGGTGATATCGGCGGCTTCTTCGACGCCGCGCGAATAGTGCAGCTCATCGAGTGCGCCGATCGCCGATGCGGCCAGCGCCGTGCGCCAATTGGGCACCAGAATGGTGGCCGCCACTTCGCGGATGCGGATCTGCTGGTTGCGCTGCATCTGCTTGATCGAATCGTGATGCAGCAGGTGCGAGGTCTCGTGGCACAGCGTTCCCTCGAGCTCCTCCTTGTTCTTCACGAAATAGAACAGCGAATCGACGACGTACACGTTGCCGCCGGGCGTCGCGAACGCGTTCGGCTGCGAGTCATGCACGATATAGAAGTGTATCGGATAAGGATAGCCGGGCTGGACGACGCGCGTGATCGCCTTGGCCATCGGCGCGAGCGTGTCATACAACGGCGATGATTTGACGATCTCGCGCTGCGACTTGAGCTGGTCCCAGACCTGTTGACCCATCTGCGTCTCTTCGTCGCCGGAAGATGCCGGCGCGACCGACGGCGAGCCTTCGGGTGCGGGCGCAGGAGCGCCGCACGAGGCAAGCGCCAGCACCAGCAAGACGGATGCAAAACGGATTCCGTGTTTCATGCTCACGACGACACCAACCTCAGGGCGCGAACGGCTATACGAATCCTGTCGTATCAGGCACTGAACAGGACCGGGCGCTGGCCTTCGCAGCAGAAACGGTATAGCCCTGCGCGGCACGCGCTTGCTACGCTTGCGTTACGGAGGTACTGTCCCATGACGACTCATCAGAAGCTCAATCTCGACTACCTGCGCGGGGAAGCGCGAGGCATCCACAAGGGCATCGTCCTGGCGCTCAAAGTGCAGGGCGGCGAACGTCAAAAACTCTTTGAAAAAGCCGTGGCGAACGCGCAACAGCTCCGCGCGAACGTCGAAGAAGCCGCGGCCGCGCACGAGGCCAAACGCAAGGAGCACCTCAAGAAGGCATCCGTGCAACTTGCGGCGCTCATCGCGCTGCGGGGAGCAAACCTCAAGGACAAGACCAAGCAGATCCGCGACGCGGCGAACGGCGCGCTCGAACACATCACCGAAGCGATCGCCTTGGCGCGCAAACACGCCGCCAAGCCGGCGTCCAAGAAGTAGGAGGGCGACATGCGAGACGTGATAGCCGTCGTGTTCGACAAGCACGACGACGCGTACACCGGCCTGCACGACCTGTGGCGGATGGATGAGGAGGGCGAAGTGACGGTCCATAAGGCCGGGGTCGCCCTACGCAACTCGTACGGCGACGTCGTCGTCGAGACGTCGGACGGCGATCCGCCGCTTGGAACCGCGATCGGCCTCGCTGCGGGCGCGCTGCTTGGGATGCTCGCCGGACCAGCCGGCGCGGCGGTCGGCGCAGCCGGCGGTGCGGCGATCGGCGCCGCGACCGGCGGGCTGGTGGGACTGGGCGTCGACGCCTCCAAAGCCGACACCGCGGACCAGGCAGTCCAGGAGACGGGCACGGTGCTGCGCAAGGGCCAACACGCGGTGATGGCCGACGTCGACGAAGAGACGTATGCGCCGATCGACGCGCGCATGAAGCTCATCGGCGGCAAGGTCTATCGGCGCGATAAGGCCGAGGTCGCCGCCGACAAATGGAACGAACTGGATCCGTACTTGATCCCGTACGACTACGACCCGGTCGTGGCAGCGGACGCGGTCTAAGAAAAGGAGCAATTATGTTACAAACGATCACAGGCTATTGGTGGCTATTCTTGTTGCGCGGACTGGCGGCGATCGTCGTCGGCGTCATCGCATTCATTCAGCCGGGCGCGACGCTGATGGCGCTCGTCATCGTGCTTGGCGCCTATTCATTTGTGGTAGGCGTGCTGGCGCTGACCGCGGGGGCGACCGGCGTCGGAGGCGATCGCTGGTGGGCGCTGCTGCTTGAGGGCATCCTCGGCATCGTCGTCGCGTTTCTCATATGGTTCTGGCCGGTCACCAGCACGATGGCCTTCGTCTACTTCGTGGCCGCATGGTTCATCGTGATGGGAATCGTGCAGATCGCCGGCGGCATACGGCTGCGCGATATCATCGACAACGAGTGGCTGTACATCCTGGGCGGAATCATCTCGATCGCGTTCGGGGTGTGGGTGTTCCGCACGCCCGTGCAGGGCACCGAAGCGACGGGCTATCTGTTCGGCTTCTACTTCCTGCTCTACGGCATCGTGCAGGTCGTCCTCGCCTTCAAGCTGCGCTCGTTAGTGGGCTCGGTGCAGAAAGCCGTCAAGTCCGCAACCTCCAGTACATAGCATACCAAACATCCACATGTAGTAGCGCGTTTTCCAAAACGCGCTACTACGTTTTAGCGACAGGCCAAGCCGTCGCGTGGCCAGAAACGCTTCGCCCGTGACGACGCAGACGATTCCCGAAGGGCGGACAGAGCCGCGCTGGCCCGCGATTCTCGCGGTTCTCGTGGTGTTCGCTTTAGCGAACTTGCTGCCAAGCCATTACCAATTCGGGCCGAAATGGTTCACGTGGGGTGCGGTGATCCTCATCTTGGCGGTGATGGTCGTGGTGACCATCATGCCCAGGAGCGTTCTCTGGCATCGCATCGAGCGGGCGGTCGTGCTGACGTTCGGCGTGATCATCTGCGGCATGAATATCGCCGCCGTGCTCAGGCTCGTCGGCGACATGATCTCCCACAAGCACAATTACAGCAGCGTCATGTTGCTCGAGTCGGCGACCGTGATCTGGACCGTGAACATCCTGCTCTTTGCCCTGCTGTATTGGGAACTCGACCGTGCCGGTCCCGAAGCGCGCGCAGCGGGCGAGGCGGGCAGCCCGGATTTCCGTTTCCCGGAATCAGAAGAGGCGGCACCTGGCTGGCAGCCCCACTTCGGCGACTATCTGTTTCTCGCGTTCGCGACGTCGACATCGTTCATGGCGCCCGACTACTCGCGGCCTGCAAGCCGCCGCGCGAAGGGGCTGCTGATGCTGCAGTCCGGAATCTCGCTCACCACGCTGTTTCTCATCGCATCCCGCGCGATCGCCACGCTATCGTAAACCGGAAAGAGGTCATGGTCATGAACACCACGTGGGAACCACATGAGAAGCACGGGCGGCTCACAGAGCAAAGCGACTTGCCCGACAACGTTTTCGCGTTCCCGAAACAGCGCAAAGAGCCGTTGACCGACGCGGCGCACGTGCGCGACGCCATGGCGCGCATGGATCAAGTAGAAGGCGTCTCAGACGCCGACCGCGATCTCGCGTTCGCCAACATCCAAAAGGCTGCCGAGTACTACGGCATCAAGCTGAAAGAATCGTCGTGGCGTGACGTCGGGATTCACCCGCGTGAACATTCGTAGGAGCTAGGTCCGATCGACCGGACCGAAGGTGCGCACCGTTTCGTAGAGCTCGTTGGGGTCGCCCGTTTGGCCGATAGGCCCGATGGCCTCAAGAGCCGCCGCGGATCCGCGGAAGGCGGCCAAATCTTCTTTGTGTTCCCAGCGATGCATGACATAGCTGTGCATCCCATCATCTGCGCCGAGCACCGCCGCGCCGACGAATCCGGCTGGCCGCGTCCGTTCGATGAGGTTCAGCGCTTCCGCGGCCTTCGCGCCGGACAGCTCGAGTTTCTCGAGAGCTAACAGCGTGTGCGAGCCGGGGGTGATCGTCGCATCACCGGTCGTCGCGATGACACGGCACAGCGACAGATCGCGCTTTTCCACGGCTTCGCGATGTTCGCGCTCGAGATGATGCGCATCCCACGCATGCTGTAGTTTGGCGTAGTCGCCATGTCCGCTCAACCACACGAGTGTCGCGACGCGGCGCTCGTGTCGCGAGACGAAGACGGCAGCTGCCTGCACGGTGACCTCTTTGCCCAGCAGCTCGACGAGCGTCTCGCTCGCCGCAACGGCAGAGGGCGCCCGATCGGCGCGCACATGGACGAGGTCGACCGCCGTCCACTGCGTGGGCCCGGCGACGACGGGGACAGAAGGTCCGCCCGAGCGGTGGTCGACCGGCGTGTGCGCGCGCGTCTTGCGGCTTCCGGCTGAGGAGAAGAGCTCTGAGTGCGCATGCTTCTTATGATGATCGCTCATAACCGCAACTGCTTCAATCAAGGGAATCCGACACCCTAGGAGATTAAGGCCGTCCCAGCGCGCGCACGCTAGGTGGAATCGAGCAGGGCGAGCTCGAAGCCACGAACCTCCAAATGCTGCCGACATCCACCAAAGCTGCCGTCTACGAACGCGGCGGCGGGATCGCCCTGCGCGACGTCGATCTCGCACCTCCTGCCAAAGGCGAGCTGCTGGTGCGCGTCACCGCGTGCGGCATCTGTCCGGGCGAGGTGATGGGCTGGTACAACGATCGCAAGGCGCCGTTCGTGCTCGGCCACGAGCCGGTGGCGGTCATCGAAGCATGCGGCGCAGGCGCCGCGCCGCACACCAACGGCACAGCATCGAAGAAGAACGGCGCCCAGCCGTTCAAGCCCGGCGAGCGCGTCTTCGTCCACCACCACGCGCCGTGCATGACCTGTCGGCGCTGCAAACGCAAGGATTACGTGCAGTGCGAGACCTGGCGCAACACGAGGCTTCGCCCCGGCGCGATGGCGCAATACGCGCTTGTCCCCGCCGAAAGCGTGCGCGCCGACGTCCTGCGCATTCCCGACTCGCTCGACGACGATCTGGCCACCATGGTCGAACCGCTCGCCACGGTCGTCAAGTCGGTGCGCCGCTCGCGCATGCGCGCCGGCGACCGGGTGCTGGTCATCGGGCTGGGCGTCATGGGCATGCTGCACGTCGCGCTCGCGCGCTTCCGCGGCGCCGAACTGATCATGGGTGCCGATCGCGTTGACTCGCGCCTCGAAGCCGCGCGCCAGCACGGCGCGCACCACGCGTTCGACGTCAAGCAAGCGCCGCTGCACGAGCAAGTCGCGGCGGCGACCGACGGCGAGGGTGCGGACATCGTCATCGTCGGACCCGGTTCGGTCGAAGCGATGCAGTCGGCCGCGCAGTGCGTCGCCCCCGGCGGGACCATCGTGCTCTTCACGCCGACGCAAGCGACCGAATACTGGCCTCTGCCCGTGCACGATTTCTATTTCAAGGACGTCAGCGTCGTCGCAAGCTACTCAGCCGGGCCCGACGACACGCGCGAGGCGTTGACGCTGCTGACCGACGGCCTGCCCGTGCGCTCGCTCGTCACGCACCGCTTTGGTCTCGATTCCATCGCCGAGGCGTACAAGCTCGTCGCGGCCGGCCAAGACGCGCTCAAAGTCATCGTCTATCCGGGGCGGCCGTGAAGCACGCATTTCGAAAAGGCGACTTCTCGTGGGAAGGCGTGTCGATCGCAGGCTATAAGGCGAGCGGCGAACGCGACGGTGAAGGGTTCCGCGGCGTCACGCGCCACGTCATCTCAGGCACCGAAGGCGAACCCTCGCAATTCCAGGTCCGTTATTTCGAAGTCGAACCTGGCGGCCACACGCGCCTCGAGCGCCACGAACACATCCACTCGGTGACCGTGATCCGCGGACGGGGCTACGCGGTGGTCGGCGACGAGGTCCACACGCTCGACAACCTCGACCACGTCTACGTCGCGCCGATGACGCTGCATCAGTTCGTCAATGCGGGCGACACGCCGTTCGGCTTCTTGTGCATCGTCGACGCGCGGCGCGATCGCGCGCAGCCCGCCACGGCGGACGATTTCGCGCATCTGGAGGCCAACGCCGCCACCGCCGGCAAGGCGCGCGTCTAAGACGTGGAGATCCGTTCGACCATCGCCGGCAGCCTGCCCAAGCCGCACTGGCTCGCCGAATCTGAAAAGCTCTGGCCCAACTGGCGGCTCGACGGAGCGGAGCTGGCCGAGGCCAAACGCGACGCGACCCGCATCGCGCTGTTCGAACAGGACCGCGCCGGAATCACCTACGTCACCGACGGCGAGCAATCGCGCCAGCACTTCGTGCACGGCTTTCTTGCGCATATCGAGGGGGTCGATTTCGCCAAGATGGAGCGGCGCGCCATCCGCGCCGGCCGCTACCTGGCCGATCTTCCGACCGTCACGGGACCGGTGCGTCGCGCGGGTCCGGTGCATCTTGACGAGGCGACGTTCGCGCGCCGCCATACGCGGCGCAGACTCAAGGTCACCCTGCCGGGACCGATGACGATCGTCGACACCGTCTACGATGCGCACTACCGCGACCGGCAGGCGCTGGCGATGGCGTTTGCCGAGCTCATCCGCGAGGAGATCGAGAGCCTGGAGTCGGTCGGGGTGTACGAGGTGCAGCTTGACGAGCCGGCGCTGAATGCGTACTTAGACGAGGCGCAACTCTGGGGCATGGAGGCGATCGACGCCGCGGTCCGCGACGCGCAGTGCCGCACCGCCGTGCATGTATGCTACGGCTACGGCATCGCGGCCAATATCGAATGGAAGCAGTCGCTCGGATCGACGTGGGATCAGTACGAGCAGCTGCTGCCGCTGCTTTGCAAGACCAAGATCGATGAGATATCGATCGAGCTTGCGGGTTCGCACGTGCCGCCCCGTGTGCTCGCGTCGGTGAGCGGCAAGGACATCGCGGTCGGCGTCATCGACGTCGCGACCGATCGCGTTGAGACGCCCGAAGACGTCGTCGCCACCATCAACGTGGCGCGCGGCTATCTGCCGGACGAGCGCATCATCGCCTCGACCAATTGCGGCATGGCGCCGATGCGCCGCGACATCGCATACGCGAAGCTGCAGGCGCTGGGCGCGGGCGTCGCCCTTGCCAACTCCTAACCACCCCCCGCGCCCATGGAGCGGTCGAATGTATTCGACCGCCGCTCTCGTCCTGGCGCTACTTGGCTACCCGCCGACCACCACGTCCGGCGTGCTGCCCGATCTCGCCATCGGCTTCAATCCGCCGGAAGGTCCGGGTTATGTGGTCGCTTCCAGCTGCGTGCCCGGCGAACCGCTCGTCAAATTCTTGCTCGTCGTGACCAACGTCGGCAGCCTCAACAGCCAGCCGATCGATGAGAGCACGGCCGTGACGGTCGTCGACGAAGACGACCCGTCGTGGTCGACCGGCGCGCCGCTCGGCGCCATCGCCGCCGGCCACAACCAGGCGCTGCTGCTCACCCTGCCCGCGAGGGCCGGCATCAGCGGCGAACACGACTTCAAGATCTCGGTGAACATGAGACCGTGGTTCGACGAATACTCGTTCGCCAACAACACCACGGAGCTCCACGTGCGGATCCCGCGCGGGCTGTGTCCTACGGTGAGCCGCTGACGGCCTCAATGGTATGCATCGCACGGCGCCGCGCGATACGCGCACGTGAAGCACCAGCGGCCGGGCTTGGCTTCGGTGCTCCCGGCGCGCAGCCCGGCCGCGACGGTCTCGATGCGCGCGCGCACCGCGTCGGCGGACGGCACGTCGAGCGCTTCGAGCGCGAACGCGCCATCGCTGAACCTGCCCACGACGCACGCCGCGTCCTCGATCCTGTAAGCGCGCCGCGCCGCCTCGCGATAGATGCCGAGCTGCAGTGCGTATTCAGATATTGCCGTCTCGCCGGTCTTGTAGTCGAGCACCGCTTGGCGGCCCGTCGGATCGCGCGCGATCAGGTCGATATAACCCTCGATCACCGCGTCGCCGAACTGCATGACGAACGGCGCCTCCGCACGCTCGATGCGCCACGCCGCGAGCGTGGTGGTCGCCAGGCGCGCGTCGTCGATCGCCCGCTGGAAATCGCGTACCGCGATGCTCAGCCCGAGCTCCGACGCCGCATCGGTCACGTACGATTCCGGCGTGCCGATGGAGCCTCCCGCGAGGCGCGCGCGTGCCCAGCGTTCCAGCGCGCGATGGACCAGCCGGCCGCGATCGGACGCCAGCAGCGTGCCCTCTTCGCGGCCGTCTACGGCGATCACCTCAAGCAGCGAATCGTCCGACGGCATGTGGCCGACGCGCCGCAGATCCGGCAGATGCAGGATGGCCGCATAGGTGACGCTACGCGGGCAGCGCTCGTACGCGTGCAGCGTCGAGAACGAGAGGCGCGGCAGCGCATTGCCCGCCACCGCGGCGAATGGAGCGGCCGGATTTATTCGACCGTGCGCTCGGGAAACGGCTGGAGCGGTCGAGTTTACTCGACCGAGCTGGACGCCGTCCTCCGTCCCCGGCTCGTCGACCGGCCATCCGCGCGCCTGCACCCACGATTCGACCTCAGCGACGAATCCGTGCGGCTTGCCCAAAGGAGAGGACTTGCTATACTTGCTGCCGCCAAACACGTGGAGCTCGTCGCGGGCGCGCGTAAGCGCGACGTAGAAAAGCCGGCGCTCCTCCGCATCGCGCGCGCTCTCCCCTAACTCATCCTTGTGCGGCGCAATGCCCTCGTCATCCGGCTGCAGCTTAGCGGCGACCGCGTGGAACGTCTTCACGCCGTTTGCGCCTTCGGTGCTGACGAGCGCGCCCGTCTCCGAATCGAGCCAGATCATCGGCGTCTGCGTATTTTGAGGCCACACGTCGATGACGAACACGATCGGCCACTCAAGACCCTTGGCTGCGTGGATAGTCATGATTGAGACCGCGTCGGTCGCCGGCGGGTCGGCTTCGCGGTCGTCGAAATCGATGCGCGTCAGTTCGTGGATGTAGCGCACGAAATCGCGGGCTTGCGCTTCTCGATTGCGATCGACGAAGGCCGAGGCGAGCCGCGCGAGCTTGCGCAGATTGGCTACGGCTTGATCATCGCCAGCCCGTTCGTAGGCGTCCACGACGCCCGTCAGCTCGAAGATCTTCGGGAATGCTATGCGCAGCGACGCCGCCGCGTAGGGCTCGACCGCATCCACGAGCTCGCGCAGGCGCGAAAGCCGCCGCCGGCTGTCGTCGTCCAGCGCGTCAGGGAGCGGCTCCACCAGCGCGCGGCGCGAGAAAGCCGTAGTATCGCGTTCGAGATCGTGCGCCAGCGTGGTCATCGCCGCATCGGAAAGACCGCACGAGGACGACTCGCACAGCCGTGCCACGGCCTGTCCATCGAGCGGATCCGCCAAGACGGTCAGCCAGGCAAGCGCGTCCCTGACCTCGTTAGTCTCGTAGAACCCCGCGCCGCCGAGCAGGCGGAACGGGATGTGGTGCGCGACGAGTTCGGCGGTGAACGGCTGGATCTGCGTCTTGTTGCGCGTGAGGATGGCGATGTCGTCCGGCTTGACGCCGCCGCGCGCCAACATCGCGGCGATCCGCCGCGCGACGGCCGTCGCCTGGGCGCGCCGGTTCGCGTCCGCGTTTGGCCGGGGCATTTTGTCGGTGGCCCAGCGGCTGGCAACGTGGACGTTCGGACGACCCGCCGCGCCCCGGTGCGCTCGCAACGGCGCCTCATCGGGGGTTTGTCGCGCGATCACAGCGTGGGCGAGGTCGAGGATCTCTTGTTGAGAGCGCCTGTTCTCCGATAGCGCGTAGCGCCGGCTGCCTTCGATGCCGGCGAACTTCGTGATATTCTCGGGCGTCGCGCCGATGAAACTGAAAATGCTCTGGCGAGGATCGCCGACCACCGTCACCCGTTCGAGGCCATCGCCGAAGAGCGTCTTCAGGAAGCGCCACTGCGCGTCGTTGGTGTCCTGGAACTCGTCGACGATGCAGTGCAAGAAGCGCCCGCGCAGCTCATCGCGCAGCCTCGGCTCGTCTGCGATGCCGCGCCGCGCCAACCGCAGCAGGTCCGCGTACGTCAGCGCAAAGCGGCGTTGCAGCCGTTCGTCGTAACGCCGCACGATCGCCCCGACCGCGCGAACGCGCGCGCGCGCCTCCTCCGACTCACGCACCAGATCATCATCTGTCGTACTGGCCTCGACCGTTTTTGAGACCGCTCCCCCTTTGGTGCGTTTGCGGATCGAACGATAGGGGATCTCCGCGATCAAGTCGGCCTCGCGCAACGCGCGTCGCTCGAACCCCTCGATGTCGAAGTCGCGCTCCTTGAGCCACTGCGCGATGGCGAACAGCCCGGCACGGAGCTCGTCGCGGCGCGCTGAGCGCAAGGGCAGCGCAGCGGCATCCACATTGTCGCCGTAGATGACGTCGTCCATCGCCTCGCGGAATTCGAGCCGCGCATCGACGTCTTCGATCACCGTGCTGTCGGGCGACACGCCAAGATCGTAGGCGTGCTCCATCAACACGCTCGACGCGAAGGCGTGGAACGTCGAGCAGTGCGGCGGCTCGACCGCCGGGCCAAGCCGCTCCAGTGTGCGTCGCCGCAGCTCGGCCGCCGCCTTGCGCGCGAACGTCAGTAAGAGGATGTTCTTGGCCGCGCACAGCCCGTGTTCGTGCAGATATGCCACGCGGTTGACGATCGTGTGCGTCTTGCCGGTGCCCGCGCCCGCGTCGACGATCGCCGGCGCGTCGAGCGGATGCTCGAGCACGCGCTGCTGCTCGCGAGAGACCTGGCTCACGACGCCACGTTCCCCGGACCCGGGCAGGTCTGCGTGTAGCCGCAAAAGCGGCACGTGCTCGGGTCGCGCGCGGTCGCGAATTCCCAGAGCCGGCCATCGGCGCACGCCGCGGCCGCGCCCACGGCGAGCTCGCGCTGCGCGGCACTCACCTCGGCGTCAGTGAGGAAGGCGTTCTGGTCGCCTGCAAGGGGCACATCGACGATCCGAATCGTGTCGGTCACAAGCCCTTCGCCATCGCCCTCGCCGCGGAAGTAGATGAACTCGACCAACGAGACCTGCGCCTGATACAGGCGTTGCGCCCCAGGGATATACAGCAGCAGTTGCAGATTGAGCCCATCGGGCGCGTCGCCTGCGACTTGTTCGCCGGCCCAGATCTTTGCGAGCGACTGGCGCACGGCTAACGCAAGGCGGCCGATGATTCTCCCGCTCTTGTAGTCGCGGATCGCGAGCGTGCCGTCGGCCAGACGATCGATGCGATCGGCCTGGCCGGTGAACCGAACGCCGTCGATGCTCGCTTCGAGGCGCTGCTCGCAGGCCAGCACCTCGAACGGAGCCGAAGCGGACTGGCGAGCCAGCAGGCGCACATAGTCAGCGACGTATTGGCGAGCGATGGCAAGCTGATAGCGCATGAATCCGGAATCCAGCGCAATGCCGGCCTCGGCGGCGATGTCGCGCGCCGACGTCTCTGCCAGCTGTAGCAGAATCGCTCGCCAATGATGGGAGCGAGCTTCAAGATCCTCGCTTGAGTCGAAGACGCGCTCGTGCGCGTGGAAGGCCGCGAGGCTGCGGTGAAGCAGCCGTCCGAGCAGCGTACCCTCCTCATCGCTGTCCGATGACAAGCGCAGCACCTCCTGATAGAAGAAGCGCCGCGGGCAGGTCAAGAAGGTTCCGACCCCGGTCGGTGAGAGGTGGTCAAGCACGTGCTTGATCTTCGTGGCGGTGGACTTTTCAAAGCCGCCGTCGCTTGTCGCGCCATGCTCGCGAAGAGCGCGACCTTCGATCCGCTCGGCCGCACCCTGCGCGATCGCGTGTGCGAACGGCGAAAGCGGCAGTTCGATGTCGTCGGCGTCGGCTTCCGCCGCGGTGACCAGCACGTTCGTCCGCGCGCGCGTCAGCGCGACGTACCACAACGAGCACTCTTCCTGGTACGCTTCCTCGGGAGATGACACGGACGTCGGCGCCGTGGCGTGAAGCGCGCGCAGCGATGCGGCCGAGAGCAGCGCATGGCCGCGCGCGCGCTGCGGCAACACGCCGTCGACCGCTTGCGGCACGATGACCTCGTCGAACTCAAGTCCCTTAGCCGCGTGGATCGACATGACGCGTACGCCCGCACTGTCGACCGGCGGCGTCTGCGTCGGGTCCGACAGCAGCCCGGCGATCTCTTCGATGCTCTCGACGAACTGCATCGGAGGGATGCAGCCGTCGCGCAGTGCGAACGACATCATCTGCATGTCGCGCGCCGCGTCGACCAACGACCCCAAACGCGCAGGTGAAGATCGGGCATCCCAACCGGGCGGCGGCATCTCGCCCGTCCGTACCGGCCACAGCAGGTCGAACTCGCGCGCGATGGTCGCGACGAGCGTCGCAGCATCAGCGTCTTTGGCGCGCGCGGCGCCCTCGACGGCGCGCCAATGCCGCAAGAAATCCTCGAACGTCACGCGCCCCGCAGGCGGATTGTTGCGCAGCGCGACAAACGCGTTCTTCACGTGCGCTCGCCGCGCCGCGTCGAAGGCGAGGCGCACGGTCACGGCCCGGAAACCGATGAGCGGGTTGGTCAGCAAGCGCGTCCACTGGTCGAAATCGTCCAGATGCTGGCTCACGCGGATCGCGCTCAGCACCGCCGCGATGACCGGATCTTCCAAAAAGCCTGCCGATGGGCGCGCCGCCACGGGGATGCCGCGCGCATCGAGCTGGCCGACGATGAGGCTTTGGTACGGCTCGCTGACGCGCAGCAGCACCGCGATCTCGTTCGGCGGCGTGCCCGCGCGCATGCGGCGTTCGATCTCGTCGCACACCAGCGTCATCTCATCATCCGGCATCGGCGCGCGAAGCAGCGTCACGCTGCCGGGTCGCGACTCGTCCTCGGCGCGCGTCAGCGACTCAGGCTTCAGACCCGGCGTCGCGTTCGCGACATCCAAGATTGCCTGCGCGGAGCGCCGGTTGAGCGACAGCTTCAGCTCCTCGCAGGCGAACGTGGCGCGCACCGTCTCGATGTTGCTCGGCGTGGCGCCCCGAAACCGATAGATCGACTGGTTGAAGTCGCCGACGAAACAGATCTCCGGTACGGGCGAGCGCTGGTCGCGCGTCGGCCCCGCCAAGATCTCGAGCAGGCGCAGCTGCAGCGCGTCGCTGTCTTGGAACTCGTCGACCAGGATATGGCGAAAGCCGCCGCGCGCGCGCAGCCACGCCGACGCCGGGCTGTCCGGCAGCGCCAGCGCGTCGAGCGCGTCTTTGACGAGATCGCGAAAATCCGAAAGCCCCAAGCGCGTGCGCTCGGCATCCAATTCGCGGTACAACGCCGCGATGTCGATCAAGCGGCCGTCGCGGCGCGCGATCGACTCGACATCAGATGGCGTCAGCCCCTGGCCTTTGAGCTGCGCGATGAGGTTGAGCGCGTCAGAAGCGAAGGCAGGACTCTCGCGCACCTCGGCGTCGAACGAACGCAGCGGTACCCGGCCGGCGACGCGCTTCCATAAGAGCCGCTCTTTGATCGGCGTGAGCAGGTTGCGCTCGCGAAAGCGCGGCCCGTCTCCATCGAGCAAGCGAGCGCAGAAGCTGTGAAACGTACGCACGAACAGCTCGCTGACGGCCAGCTCCTCGCCCGTGCGCTCGCGCAGGCGCTGCACGATGCGCTCGAGCATCTGCGCGGCGGCGCGGCGCGAGAACGTCAGCACCAGGATGTCGCCGGGGTCGACGCCGTCGTCCACGACGAGCGCGGCGAAGCGGCGGGCAAGCGTCTCGGTCTTGCCCGTGCCCGGGCCGGCGAACACCAGCGCATGGCTGCCGCGGTGCCGGATGACGGCCAGCTGCTCGGAGGTCGGTTCGAAACGCTGCATGCGCTCCTATCATTTGCGTCGAAAGCGAACATATCATCGTGAGACGATACATCGCATCCGCCTGCCTGTCCGCACTGGTCCTCGCGGCCGCCGCGCTGGCCCTTGCCGCTCCCTCGCCGGCGCCATCCGCGTCGCCGACGCCGGTCGAAATAGAAGAGCTGTCGGCGGATCAGATCATGATCAACGCCGAGAAAGCGACCCGCGCCCACCTTCACCCGCCGTTCATCACCTATCAGATGCATGAGATCTTCGACCATCACTGGCAGCGCGAACAGGACGACTATCGCGTGTGGTACCGCGCCGACGGCAAGGGCCTCATGCAGAACATCAGCCAGGACCGGGCCGGGCGCGCCGAGACGTACTTCGGCTATCCGTTCCCATCTGCGCCCGACGCGGACATCCTTCTCTATGCGACGCCCGACCCGCAGCTCACGCCTCCCCCCACGAGCACGCCGGGGCCGCTCGCGTCGGGTGCGACCGCGCCGCCGGTGCTCAGCGTGCAGCCGGTGGTCGGCGATCGCTACTATTCGGTCAAGCTCGTCGCGATCGAAGTGTATGATGGAAAGCCGGTCTTCCATCTGGGCATGCACGCGCTGCGCGATGAGCGCGCCCACCCGTGGAAAGATCTTTGGGTCGACACTACGACTTTTGACGTATGGCGCGGCCACTTGCACGCCTCGGGTTCCAAGGGACCGGGCAATGGAACGCTTGACGGCTACGTCGAGTTCCAAAAGGTCGGCGACTATTGGCTGATCGCGCACGCTGTGGGCGACGGCGAGGTCCACGTCGGCCCCTTCGGGGACAGCGGACACTACGAATACACGTTCTCGGATTACGGGTTCCCGGCTAGCGTTCCGGACTGGTATTTCGACGCCAAAGCGTTCAAGCATCACCACTAATGCGACATACGAAGAGCAGGTAAGGGCTGGGAAAACCCAGGGAGAACGCCGCTTTCAGCGAAGCCGAGTATCCTAAGGTACGTCTTACACCCCATGGAAATTAAGGAGACCAACTAGTGAAACGTTTCGCACTTTCAACATTTATGGTGCTGGCGATTGCCGCGCTTTCGACTGCCGCAGCGCTCGCAGCGCCCCCGAATATATCCGGCCAATGGACCGTCGAGCAGACCGGTAAGAACGGCAGCTCGACCGCCACGATCACCCTGACCCAATCGGGCAACACGGTCGTCGGCACGAACGCCGCCAACGGCGGTGCGTTCAACGGCATGTTCGTATCCGATGAGAAGTTGAACGTCAAGTGGAAGATCGCCACCGGTCCGAATTCCGGCGCGGGTTGGGCCACGGTCTACGTTACTCCCAACGGTCACAGCTTCAACGGCTCGTGGGGCTACAACGGCGCCAAAGAGAATGGCAGTTTCGTCGGCAACAAGATCCTGCCGCCGGTCAAGATCACCTCGGCCGGTACGTGGAATATGACCGTCGCGACCGGTCCCAGCCTGTTCCAGGGCCCGATGACCTGCACGGAGTCTGGCGTGACGTCCATCTGCCAGGTCAGCGGCCTCACGCTCAACGGCAAGTGGCGCACGGAAGATAAGAATAAGGTCCGCTACACCTGGACGAGCAAGTCACAGACCGGCTGGTTCTCGTTCTGGTTCAACAATGACGGTCAGAGCTTCAATGGCGTCTGGGGCTATGGCCCAGCCTTGATGGCTAACCAGAATCCGTCGCCGACGATCGGCCGCGTCGTCGGACAGCGCCAGGGACCGCCAGCCCGCCAATAAGGGCGAACGCGTTCAAGAGCGCGCACCACAGATGGAGCGGTCGAGTTCACTCGACCGCTCTTCTCTTTTGACTTCGAGCGGTCAAATTTATTCGACCGGCCAGACGACTTGCGTATCCCGCTCCCAGCCCTCGTTCTCAAGCTTGATATGCTCGATCGCAACCGCGTTAGCGTCCGCATCAAGATCGGGCAGAGCCTGGAATTCAGACACCCAACAGCGATAGATCTTATAGGAGAGCACTCGCTGCCCTGACTCGTTGAAAAGATCCAAGATGATGTCTTTGCGAAAACCGCCAGCGGCCGCGCCGCCTGGGCCATTCACCAGATTCGCCCATTGTTCGAACGCGGTGTCGCTCGTGATGCCGCGCTCGAGGGTGATCGGCTCGTACTTGGTCCGGCCAGGCAGTTCGCGCGTCACGCCTTGGTCGCCGCCTTCCCTGTGCCCGACGACCTCGGTCATGCGGAGCAGCGCGCTCACCTTGCTCACGCCGGCGACGTACCGTCCATCCCACATCACGCGGAACTTGAAGTTCTCAAGTGGGTCCATGGTGTTCACTCCGCTTCGCGGCACGACGCCGTATCGTGCGGTTGACCGGTTCGGTCATCGAACTGCTTGGTCCAGCAACGGCCGAGCAGCGAACAATAGCAGATCGACATGTTGACGCGGGATGCAGCGGCGAGCAAGAGCTGCGTCGCTTGGGCACCTTCGACTTGGACCAGCGTGACGTGCTCGTTTGCCGGGACGACGGTGCCGGTCTCAAGCGAGGACACCGTCGAACGCGTCTCGTGATCCTTATGCGATCGTGTCGCCTCCGCGACGATTGGATCCACGATCGTGTTGAGCGACGGAACGCGCTTGCCGTCCAGCGTGATACCGACGGAACGGATCAGCGCAGGCCCGATGCCGTCATTTCGAAGCTCGACGACGAGATGGGATGTGTCGCGCGTCACCGCAAATGATAGATACGGCCACACGGTGGCGGAGAATTGCGCGGAGATGACATGCGTCTGATAGACGACTGCGGCTGACGTGAGGGCGCTGATGAGCAGCGCGCTGACCGCGATGATCGTGTCGTAGCGGATAGCCTTGTCCAGCATATCAGCAGGTTAGCGCTGGCCGGGGCGGCTCCCTAGCCGGGCCGCCCGATCACGGTTTGTCGATCGTATATCCGACGCCGCGCACGGTCCGTATCGGCGCGCCGCCACCCGCCGCATCGAGCTTACGTCGCAGCATCTTGACGTAGACCTCGAGGATGTTGCTGTTGCCCTCGTGCTCGGCGCCCCACAGCCGGTCCAAGATGGCGCCTTTGGCCAGCACGATGCCCGCGTTCTCCGTCAGGTAGAGCAGCAGCCGGTGCTCGGTCTTGGTCAGCCGGATGACGTGGCCGCGAAGCGCGGCTTGGGGGCGCAGCACGTCGATCGAGAGATCGCCGACCGTGACCACGCGCGGCCGCAGCTGCAAGATCGGCCGGCGCAGCAACGCGTGCACGCGCGCGAGCAACTCGGGGAACGCGAACGGCTTGGGCAAGTAGTCGTCGGCCCCGCTGTTGAGTCCGGCCACGCGATCGCCGGCGGCGTCGCGCGCGGTCAGCATGAGGATCGGCGTGGTGACGCCTTGCTTGCGCGCTTCGCTGCAGACGGAGAAGCCGTCGCGCTCGGGCAGCAGCACGTCGAGGATTGCCAGCTGATAGTCGTTACCGCACAGCTCGTGCAAACCGGCGTCGCCGTCGAGAGCCGTCGTCACCGAGAACTTCTGAGCCTCCAGGGCGCGTCGCAACGAATCTGAGAGACTGGGGTCGTCTTCCACGAGTAAGAGTCGCATGGTGACCACCACGATATCTTCGTTGAAGCTGAAAATCGCGCACCGCGCGGACTCGCGTTGCGCCGCTTTTCAGTCGTGCTTCGCCGTGATCGCCGTGTTTCGCCGTGCCCGTGTTAGCTGTTTGGTTCGACGTCTTCGAGCTCGCCGTCCTCGAAGGCGAATGACCCGTTCGGGAACTTGACCAGAAATGGCATGTAGGGGCTGTTGCTCATGCTCTCGAGGATGCCGATCGCGCCCGGCTCGACTTTGCCGCCTGACCCCAGATCGATCCCTTTGAGGACGCGTACCGGCTTGCCGAGTTCCATGAGGCAGAAGGGTTCGCCCCGACAGGCCCCCCAACCCCTAGCTCACGCACGCCCCTGGAGCGGTCAAATGTATTCGACCGTCCATCGACGGCGATATGGAGCGGCCCACGCAAGCGTTCTTGGAGCGGTCGAATTTATTCGACCGCGCATGGGGGTACCGGATTTGTCGCTAGAGCTCCTCAGCACGTTGGCTTCGCTGCTCACCGTCCTCATCGTCGGCGCGACCGCCATCGCGGCGCTCGGACAGTTGCGCCACTTGCGCGCTGGAAACCAGATCAATGCCGTCCTGGCCATCGGTGACAAGTTCACGGAATCGAGGTTCGAACAGGCGCGCAGCTTGGTCAACTCAAGGACCGCCGAGGCCATGAACGACCCTCAGTTTCGCGCGTTTGTCATCGCGCGGGCGCAGCGCAAGCCGCTGCCCGTCATCGCAGCCGAAATGCGAGCGATCCTCGACGCCACCAATCTCACCGGCAACCTGTTCGAAGAGATCGGTAATCTCGTCAAGAACGGCATCGTCGACGAGACCCTGATCCTGGACGTATATTGCACGCAGGTCGTGGGGACGTGGCGCCGGCTCGAATCGTACATCGCGTTGAGCCGCGACGCGTCGAACGACATCGGTTTGTGGGATAACTTCGAATATCTCACGGTTCGCGCGCGCGCCTTTCTCGCCGCGCATCCGACGACGTACCCCAAGGGCGTGCCGCGCATCCAGCTCACGAATCCCTGGCATGATGAGCTGAAGACCTGACGGCTATGCAGCGGTCGAGTTTACTCGACCGTCGAATCCATTCGACCGTCACAAGGTGGCGCCGCCGCGTGCAAGGAACGCGCCGCCCACCCGCGTCACCGCTCATCCTAAAATGCTAGGAGAACGTTCTAATGAAGGTCGCAATTCGCATTGTCATCGGATCGGCCGCACTCATCGCCGCTTTGACCAGCGCGCTCGCCTCCTCGGCGCTGGCGGCAAGCAGCGCCCCGAGCGCTGCCCTCATGGCACCGATTGAGACCGCCTTTGACGCTCTCAACACGACGAACGAGGCGATGTGGAACAGCGCCTACACAATTCACGCTCCTGCAGAACGGAAAACCATTCACCGAGACCGGGATTTGGACGATGACGTTGATGCGGACAGGCACAACATGGAAGATCCATGGCTGAGGCTGGGGCACGACGTCGTAGAAGTGACCCCGTAGCGGTCGAATCTATTCGACCGTCAGTTATCGCAGGCGTGCGCCGGATCTGACGGCGTCGGCGACGGCGTCGGCACCGGCACGTTGAACTCGAAATCGCTGAACGTCTGGGTGCCCTTGGCGCGGATGTGGTGCAGCGCCACATCCGAAGCCTGGGATGTCACGATATTGTGCCCGTCGACCGTGCTATACGTCTGCGCGAGCGAGATGTAGTCTTTCATGTTCTCACGATAGCGCCACTCGACGTGATCGATCGTGCCCTCAAGGCCCAGCAGCACGTCGACATAGGCGATCTCGCCTTCGATCTTCGGCACCATGTGCAGCGCGTAACCATCCGACTTGGGTGCCACCGTGATATCGTAACACCGCAGCCAGCGGCTGGCATCCCCGAACGCGCCCTGGAACTTGGTGATGCCCTTCAGATAGAAGGGCGTGTGCGGATAATCGAAGGTCGTGTAGCCGGGCGCGGACACGTATGCATGGCCGTCGAGAACCGGATGCAGATACGGAAAGCTCACCTGGCGCAGATCCAGATGGGCGGTCGCCTTGTACGAATGCAACCCGGGATTCCGGTCGATCACCTTGTCGACGATCGAATCGACATTTGCCGCGGCAGACGCATAGGCTGGCGGCGGCGAGGCTTGGCCGGCGGCTCGCGCGATGCCCACGCCAAGAACCGCCGCCACCCCGAAGGCGAGCGCTGCGGCCGGCATCGCCGGGTTCGATGAACGCCAGAGCGGACGTGCGGTCATATGGTTGCTTCTTTTCCCCTTGCTATAACGTCTTACCCGCAGGGGTCGTTCGGCTCTCATCGACTTTTCAGTGCTCGAGCGCACGCTCGCCGGCCGGACAAGGAGCCCGCTCGGAGCGGCCCTAACGTCGGTCCATCTCGGTCGCGAGGGCAAAGTTGAGCGCACACGCCAAGCGGTATCCGCCACATGCGCCGCGTTACGCGCCGGTCGTAGGCAAACGCGGCGAGTTCACATTAGTCGAGCGGCGTCGACGCGAGTACGTCGGCCAGGCTGCGGCCAGGCCGCTGCCGGCATCTGTGCTCAAGGCCCGCCAAGTCGCGCGGACTCCTTGGATCGCGCGCGCCGGCGCGTCGGCGATCCTCGCCTCGACCTCGCTGGCACTCGCGTACTCGCTTTTTCTCGCGCTCGCGACCCCAAGCGTTGAGCCGATCGCCGCGCAACGCTCGGCCACGCCTTCGCGCCAGCGCGTCGCCACGCGCACGTTCACCCACCGGCCGCGGATCGCAGCCGCTGCGCACGCCCCCGAGCGCCCGGTGAGTGCACATGCGATCGCATCTCGAGCGCTCGCTATCGCACGTGCCCCCGCGCCTAAGCAGAAGAAGCTCATCATCGCGCAGCCAAGCGCGACGCAGATCGCGCCTCCGCATCCGTTCGAAGCGACCGGAAGCGGGCTCTCCCTTGAAGCCCAGCCCTGGCAGCTCACCGCCGACGGTACGTGGCGGACCGAAGTCGTCGCCTATTTCGCCGACACCTCGGGATCGAAAGAGCCGCGCCTGCGAGCCGACGTCGACTTCGAAGCCGGCTCTGCGGAGGTCGTCGGTCTCGATCCGTGGATTCACCAGACGCCCGCCGCAACGGTGACGACGCAGGCCGCGCATCCGATCGATGTGAGCGCGACTGCAGTCGAACCGTCGTCCGGCAGCGCGACGCTGACCCTGCCGCCGCCGCCCACCGACGTGTCGTCGTTTGCCGGAGTCGCGCGGGCGGTGGGTCCGCACCTCGTCGCGGTGGGCTGGACGCCCTTGGCACAGACCACCGGCGTGCGCGGCTATCGCGTGTACCGTCGCGCGGCGGACGCCGGTCAACAGGCGCTCGTCGCTCTGCTCTCGGCCGGCGGCCATTCCTGGCGCGACGCTCACGCGCAAGCGAACGCCAGCTACGAATACACGATCGTCGCGGATCTGCCCGGAGGCCCCGCGCGTGCGCAGACGCAAACCGTCGACACTCCCGGCCCCATGCCCGAGAGCAGCATCGACGCGATCGCCGGCAAAGGCATGTTCTTTTTCTTCTCGCCCGACACGAACGACTCGCACTCGTACGAGCTGTTCGATCCTGACACCGTCGTCGCCCAAGCGGTCAAAGCCGGCGTCTCCGACATCGAGCTGCGTCTTTCGCGCGGCACGTTCGAAGAAGCCGCAAATCCGCACGTGCGCGCGTGGCTCGATCGTTTCATCGACGGCGCGGCCGGCGCCGGCATCAAGCTGATCGCCTGGTCGGTGCCGCGGCGCAACGCCGCAGATGACGTCGCCGAATCGATCGCCATGGCGAGCTATCGAACGCCGGCCGGCAACGGCTTCGCCGGACTTTCGCTCGATCTCGAGCCGGGCGACAACTACATGGGCCACGGCGCTGCGGCGCGCGAGCGCATCGCCGACTATATGGAGATGGCGCGCCAAGCCGTCGGGCCGGACTATCTGCTCATCGCCACCGTGATCTCGCCGCGCCTCACGCACTTCACCAATGACGAATATCCGTACTCGCGCATCGCGCGCTACGCCAGCGTGATGCAGCCCATGGAGTACTGGCACCACTTCCGCACATCGCACGAGTACGCGCAGGCCGACGTGACCGGCAACTGCGCGGATGCGGTCTCCCTCACCCGCTCGCTCGCAGGGCGTCACGTTCCGGTCAACGTCGCCGGCCAGAGCACCGATCTGGGACGCACCGGTTCGCCCACGCCTGCCGAGTTGCACTGGTGCCTGGGCGCAGCCCAAGCCGCCGGCGCCATCGGCGAGATGTTCTTCGACTACCGGGGCACGTCGCCGGACCAATGGGCGGCCATCGAATCCTACCGCTGGTAGCCGTCCCAAAGCCGGGATTTTCGCACCCCGGTGCGAACCGTTCGGCCAGGTGAAGGTATGAGCAGTTCCACCCAACCTGAACCGGTTGAACGCATCGATTTACGACCGTTCCCCACATGGGAGCGCCATGACCGCATGCTCATGGCCTTCGATCGCCTTGCCCCGAATCAATCCGTCGACTTCATCAACGACCACGAGCCGAAGGCGCTGCGCGTGACGGTTGAAGCCGATCGCGAAGGCATCCTGTTGTGGGACTCGCGCAACGCGGGCGACGGCCGGTGGATGATCCGGCTTACGCGCCTGCCCGAGCCCAACATCGGCAGCGATCCGCCGCGCATCGCCTTTCTGCGCCGCTGCACGATGTTCAAGTCCGCGACCGCCGAGACGCTGCGCGAGATCGATCGCGTCGCCAAAGAACGCACCTATCACGACCGCATGGTGATCGTCGCCGAAGGCACGAGCTGGAACGAATTCGGCCTCGTGCGCCGCGGCGTCGTCGAAGTGACGCGCGCGACCGATGAAGACCGCGAGATCGTGCTCTACGACGTGCCGCCGTACGGCGGATTCAACGAAGCGGCGGTCTTCGACGAAGGAACCGCCGAAGTGACGGTCATCGCGCGCGGCGACGTCGACGTGCTCGAGGTCCCCGCGCAGTTCATGCGCCAGCTCATCACCCGCAGCCCGGAAGTGGCGACCGGCTGCGCGAGATTCTTCGCGCAACGCCAGCGCCGCCTGGCCAGCGCTGCGGGTAACCTTGCGTTCGGGCGCGTGCTCACGCGCATCGCGCGCGTGCTGCTCGATTACTCTTCGCACGGGCAGGGCATGGCCAAGGGCATCAGCGGCGTCGAGCGCATCACGCAGTCGGATCTTGCGGCCCGCGTCGGCACCGTCCGCGACATGGGCAGCCGCGCGCTCTCGCACCTTGAAGACATGGGCGCCATCGAGCTGCGCCGCGGCCGCGTCGTGATGCTCAACCGCGCCAAGCTCGAGGAGATCGTGCGCACCGGCAGGGTCGGCTCGGATGACAAAACCGCGGACGACGGGGCCCCGAGCGACGGAGCCGCGGGCGGCTAGCTCCGATGCCGCCGCAAGGTGAAGGCGGGGCGCCGTGGAGGTTTAGCACCGCCGGGTGTCTGACGGGCGGCCTCTTGGGGATAGGGCTGAGCTTTTTCGGCGTACTTGTGGCATTCTTCGAATTCGGCCAACCCGGCGCCGTTCATCAATCGTATCGCATCCACGTCGGCATAACGGTTGCGATTATCGACATACTAATACTCGCGCTCGCCTACCTCAGCATCATGGTGTGGGCGCCCCGCACCAAGTCCGCGGATTTCGTTCGCACCTTCGCGCTGACCGCGGCCGTCATCGCGCTCGGCGGCATCACCGTATGCTCGGGCGCGTTCACTTCTTGAACAGATCCTCGGGCTTGTCGATCTTGCTCACCTTGCGTTGCCAGGCGCGCATGCGCTGGCGCTGACGCCAGCGATCGAACCGCTCGCGCAGGCCCGGACCACCCCCGCCCCCGCGCGGCCCGAACGAGATGCCGCGCGTGAACACCCATGCGAAGAGCGAGCTCAAGCCGATCGCGACCGCCGCGTTGAGGGGCCCGCCGTAGGCGTGGTTGTTGAGCACGAGATCGAGCGCAATGCTGATGACGCCGAGCCAGCGCGCCTCGACCGGCAGCACGAAATAGATGTAGACCTTCGCATGCGGGTTGAGAGCGCCATATGCCACGCCCAAGCCGGCGAACGTGCCCGTCATGCCGATGAAGACGCCTTCGGGCGATCCCAGGAAGGTCAGCGCCAGCACGGACAGCCCGGAGATGATGCCGAGCATGAAATAGAAGCCGAGAAAACGCAACGAGCCCCATGCGCGCTCCAGCGTGCCGCCGAAGAAGAAGATCACAATGCCGTGGAAGAGCAGATCAAGAAAGCTGCCGTGCACGAACGGATAGGTGACCATCTGCCAGAACTGCACGTGCGCGAGCCACGCGGGCGAGATGAACCACGCGAGCCAGGTGATGATCTCGGTCTGCAGTCCGAATGACTGCGCCACGAAGAACACGGCCATAACGACGAGCATCGCGTAGACGGCAGGCGTGTCGGAACCGGTCCACGAGCTGTACGGAGAACGCATCGCGTCAGGCCGCGCGCGAGGTGAGCGCCTGCAGCACGATCTCGGCGCAGGCGTAGAAGTCGCCGAGATCCAGCCATTCGTTGACCGTGTGGATCTCGCGCATGCCGGTGCCCAGGATCACGGCCGGCATGCCCTTGGCGTTGAAGACGTTGGCGTCCGAGCCGCCGCCGATGGTGACCGTTTCCATGGGCTTGCTCAGGGCGCGCGCCGCATCGAGCACGAGTTTCACCAGCGGCGTGCTCGCAGCGACGTCCATGCGCACGTACTCGCGCTCGCAGCGCTCCTCGAGCCAGGCGCGCGTCGTCGTGCCGTCGATCGTGACGGTCGCGGCGGCGGCCGCGTCCTGCAGGCTGCGCCGGATGGCGGATGTGACAGAATCGAGCTTCGCATCGTCGTGCGAGCGCGCTTCGCCGGCGATGACGCAGCGGTCAGGCACGACGTTGACCGCCCCGCCGCCGTACGTGATGATGACGTTGCTGGTCGTCTGCGCGTCGATGCGTCCGAGCGGCATGGCCGTGATCGCCTGCGCGGCCACGCGCACCGCGGAAAGCCCGAGCTCCGGCGCCATGCCGGCGTGCGCTGCCACTCCGTGCACCGTGAATTCGAAGCGATCCGCCGATGGCGCCTTCACCACCAACTCGGCGGGCGACGGTGCGTCGAGCACCAGCGCTTCACGCGCGCGCAAGCCGGCCAAGTCGAGCTGCTTGGCGCCCAACAGGCCGATCTCTTCACAGATGGTGAAGGCGACTTCGACGTCGCCGTGCGGCAGACCGCGATCGCGCAGCGTGCGCAGCACCTCGACGATCACCGCGACGCCGCTCTTGTCGTCGCCGCCTAAGATGGTCGTGCCGTCTGAGCGGATGCGCCCGTCCTCGCGCAGCGGTTTGACGCCGCGGCCGGGCGGCACCGTGTCCATATGCGAGTTGAGCAGCAGCGGCGCGGCGTCAGGACGCGTGCCCGGCAGGCGCGCGATCACGTTGCCCGTCGCGCCGCCGACGCTGGCGCCGGCGTCGTCGACACGCACCTCGGCGCCGATCTCGCGCAATGCGTTGGCGAGCAGCGCCGCGACCTTGTCCTCTTCTTTGGAAAGGCTGTCCGTGCGCATCAGCTCCATGACGAAGCTCGTCATGCGTTCCCGGTCGATCATGTCATCCTTTTCGGCAGGCCCGCACCGCGTTGGCGCGCAAGACGCTCGCTATGTCAAAGCGACGAGGAAGAATCGAAGTTCTCAAACACGTTTCGCGCGTCCTCCAGGGCAACGCGTCGGGCGACCCATACGAACGCGACCTGCCGTGTTATCTGCCGCCCGACTACGATGGCGGCAGCGCGCGGTATCCGGTCATCTATTTCCTGGCCGGATTCACCGGCTCGGGCCGCATGCTGCTTAACGTCAGCGCGTTCGACGAAGCGATCGACGCGCGCCTCGATCGGCTCATCGGCTCGGGCGCGATGCCGCCCATCATCCTCGCCATGCCGGACTGCATGACGCGTTTCGGCGGCAGCCAGTACACCAATTCGTCGGCCACCGGCCGCTACGAGGATTACCTCGTCGAGGAACTGGTGCCGTTCGTGGACCAACAGCTGCGCACGCTGCCCGGCCGCGATCATCGCGGCGTGACCGGCAAGTCGAGCGGCGGCTACGGCGCGCTGCGTCTTGCGATGCGCCACCCCGATGTGTTCGGCGCGCTCGGCTCGCACGCCGGCGACGCGTACTTCGATTACTGCTACTTCCTGGATTTCCCCAAGTTCGTGCTCGGCATCCAGAAATACGGGGGTACCGTCGAGTCGTTCTACCAGCGCTTCACCGACCTGCCCAAGAAGAGCGAGGCGTTCGACGTGCTCAACATCCTCGCGATGGCTGCGTGCTACTCGCCCAACCCGGATGCACCGCTGGGCATCGATGTGCCCGTGGATCTGCATACCGGGGAAGTGCGCGACGCTGTGTGGCAGCGGTGGCTGGACAACGATCCCGTGCGCATGGCGCCCGAACATGCGGATGCGCTGCGCTCCATGAAGACCATCTTCATCGACGCCGGCCTGCGCGACGAATTCCAGCTGCAGCTTGGGGCGCGCGTCCTGTGCAAGCGCCTCGACGGGCTGGGCGTGCGCTATACGTACGAGGAGTTCGACGACGGCCATATGGGCATCGTGTATCGCTACGACCGCTCTTTGGTCCAGCTTTCAAAGGCCCTGGCGTAAGGAGTCCGACGGGTCCGCGTCGAATAGCGTCCGTCCTCCAAAAAGGACGTGATGTGTGGAACCCGACATTTATATCGATACGTTTTTCGGCTGCCTGAACGACCAATTGCCCCAAGCCAAGATCCGCCCAGACCGCCGCAGCGCGGCCTATAAGAACCTGGTCGTGTCCGCCAATATGGTGGACGAGCTTCTCGAGATCCAGCTCAAGAACGGCTCCGGCGAGCCCATCCGCCGCCAATACGATCCCTCAAAGGCTCGCTCTTCCGAGCAGGCCGCGAACTATTTCGTGGACGAATTGCGCCGCGCGACCGGCCAGGAGCCCATCCTGCGTCCGCAGCTGCGGCACTTCGGGCGGCGCCCCCAGCAAAAGGTCTAGATCTCGAAGCTGTCCGACGCGCGCGTGAAATGCAGGTCTTCGATCAGCTCGATCGCGCCTTCCGGATGCATCTCCATCCGGTGCTGCATGACGTCGCCGCTGATCGGCACGAGCAGCCCTGAATCGTAGACCACTGTTCCCTGGATCGTGATGGTCGAGATCGAATTGGCGACCTTGAGGTGCTGGAGCAGATCGAGCGTGACGCGGCGTCCGTTCGCGCTCCTGACCGAGTAGGTCGTCCCCGAATCTCCGGTCCAATGCGAGCCCGGTTCCAAGCTTCGGTCGGCGGCGAAACGCACGCCGAAAAAACGCAGCAACGTGAGCGAGGCATCGCTGAGCGACTCTTCCGGGAAGTGCACGCCGTCCTGCGGTCCGACGTTGCCGTCGAATTCCGCCGGATAGCCGCGCGAGCGCATCGTCTCGAGCACGCGCACGCCCAGGAGCGGATCCGCGTCGGCCATGACGTCGATCTCGACGGTGCCGTCGTCGGTGAATGCGGCGCTGGGCCGCTCGACCGTGTTATAGCGCTCGATGTGCGCCTGATTGCGCTGTAGGATCGATATCGTATAGACCACCGCGCGCAGCGGCGCTTGCGTGGCCGCCGGTGCCGCTGAGGCAGGCGATGCGTCTGCCAGCGCCGCCGATGCAAACAGTGCGAGCAGTCCGATCGTCACGGTCCCTATCCGGCGGCGATCCGGTCACTTGGCCGGCACGTCGCGGCTGTCCGACGAGCGATCGAAGCGCATCGACACGTCGTCTCTGGTCTCACCCGAGACGGACAAGCGCGAGATCACCTGGTGCAAGTCGCCGCTCATCGGCACGAGCAGCGAGGGCTTCAACGTGACGGTCCCATCGGTCGTGACGGTCGCGTTCTGCGTGGCGATCTTGATCGTCTGCTTCTCCGCCAGGGTGACGACTGCGCCGTCGACCTTGGTGACCTTGTAGTTCGTCTTGACGGAGACGCCGCCGCGCTCCTCATTGACATCCCACGTCGCATCGGGCGCGATCTTGTCCGCCGGCACGAACTGCGTGCCGAAGTATTGCAGCAGCGCGCGCGTCACGGGTTTGATCGAGTCGGGTGGGAAGTTGACGGAGCCGTCCGGCAGGACCGAGCCGCTGTACTTGGCGGGCGTGCCGGTCTTATTCATGATCTCGGTGACGTCGACTGCGAGCGCGTCGCCGATCACGCCGGTGATGTCGACCGTCACGGTGCCGCTATCCGCGACGACGTTCGACTGCGACGAGTACCCGGAATAGTGCTCGCCGCCGCTATACGTGCGGTCGCTGAAGGACACTTTATAGGTGACCTCTCGCAGCGGCCCAGCGGGCGCGGCGGGCGCCGGGGTGGCGCTCGGAGCGGGCGCGGCAGCGAATGCGAAAATGGTCACCGCGCTGATCAATATTGGTGCCAGCATGCATCCTCCTTTCCTGTGGAGCGGTCGAATTCATTCGACCGCGCACGCGCCTTTCGAGAGCGACCCTCTACGGCGATGCGTTCAGCAGCGCCTCGATGAAACGCGGCTCGACCGAGCCCATGCCCAACAGGCTCTTATTGAAGGCGGCGACGCTGCCCGGGTGAGCGAACCGCGCCTGGCTGATCGCGTCGAGTCCGACGAAGTAGCTCGATAACTGATCGTGCGAAAGCTCCAGGCGATGCCACTTCGTCTGGGCCTCCGCAGGTTCCTGAAAGGCCTGCGCGAGCAAGCGCATGCACTGTTGTTCGCTTAGATCGCCTGCATGGTATTCGGCGTCGATGATCGCGTTGGCGTACTCGCGCAAGCGCCATTTCAATTGGAACAACCGCAGCGCAACATCGCCGCCGCCGTACCCCGCGTCGAGCATCATGCCTTCGCCGTACACCGCCCAGCCTTCGACGAACGAACCGTTTGGCCACACGCGGCGCACGAGGGAAGGCGTCAGGGCGTTGTAGCGGTACTGCACGTAATGGCCCGGGATCGCTTCGTGGATCGAAAGGATGCGCATCTCGTAGTCGTTGTTCTCTCGCAGATACGAGGCGACGCGCTGGGCTGACCACGACGCCGGGATCTCATCGATATAGTAGTAGGATCCGGCCAGCGGCGTGAACGGGCCGGGCGGATCCAGCCCGGCGCCCGTGACGCCTGCTAAGAACTCAGGGGTCGGTGCGACGTGCAGCGTGTCTGGCACGGGCAGCGGCACGACCGGGTCGCGTTCCAAGAACGACTGGATGCCGGCGAGATCGCTCTTGGCCGTCGCCAGCACCGCGTCGCGCGCCGGATGATGATCCGCTAGCTTGTCGAGCACCGGCCTCACGATCGCGTCGATCTGCGCGTCTTCGGTGGACTCAAGCGGCGGCTCTTCATGCAGCAGTTTGTGGTACAGCGGCGTGGCGAGCCGCAGCATCTCTCTTCGCGTGCGGTCGAAGTCAGCGCGGGCGCGGGCGACCAGCACGTCGCGCGGCGTATCCGTGCCGTCGACCAGCCGCAGCTCCTCGTCGAACACCGCGGCGCCGACGCGCGGGTTGGCGTCGGCCTGCCCGAGCAGCGGGCCCGCGAGGAACGTCTGGAAATCCTTGAGGCTCGCGATCGCGGCCGGCAGATCGGCTTCGAGCATCGCTTGGGTCTGCGCCGATGCGGACTTGGCCAGCGCCGGCAGGTCGCGGCTGTACAGATCGATGTTGCCCTGGTTCTGCTGCACGGCAAGCTCGGCGGCGACGCGGGTGGGATGCGACAGCGACGCCTCGGCCGCGCGCACGAGATCCGGGATGGAACGGATGCGCGTCGCGACGCTTTGCAGGCGTTGCTCCAACGGCGCGTAGTCGCGGCTCGTGAGCTCGTAGACGGCATCGCCGATCGCCCCTGTATAGATGGAAGGATCCGTCTCGTACGGGCGGATCGTCTTTGCCTCAAGCTGATCGGCGTCGATCTGGTCGAGCAGCGCGCGCAGATCCGCGCGCTCGCCAAGCGTCAACTTGGCGCTGTCGAGCCCTGCGAACTGGGTGCGCCAAGCGGCCTCCCACGCATCGGTATCGGCGCGGCCGCTGGGCGAGTAGTCGGGCAGTTTGTCATCATAGGTATGCACGCCGATGCTGTCGGCGAAGAGCGGATCGCGAGCTTCGGATTCAGCGACATACCGTTCGACAAGTTTTTGAAACGCATCGGAACCCGTCTGCGCGGCGCGCGTCGCTGTGGAGAATGGCGCACACGCGGCCACGACGAGCATGACGCACAGCGCACCGCGCACAAAGGCGCCGCGCGTGACGGGAGAACGGCTCATGGCGGACAAAGTGCGCCGCACCATGGCAAAGTCCTTGTATCCGTTCACGCCCAACGATGCCGCGAATGAGCTGCTCGCCAAAGACGGCACGGCGCTGCTGATCGGGTTGTGCCTCGAACAGCAAGTGCGCACCGAGAAGGCGATGAGCGGTCCATACGAGCTGCGTCGCCGGCTCGGCACGATCGACGCGAAGAAGATCGCGGCGATACCGCCGGCGCGCCTCGACAAAGTGTTCCGCGAAAGCCCCGCGATCCATCGCTATCCCGGCATGATGGCCAAGCGCGTGCGCGCGCTGTGCGCGACGATCGCAAAGGAGTACGGCGGCAAAGGCGCGCGCGTGTGGGAAGGCACGACTGACGCGGAGCAGGTCTACGAGCGCATGCTCGCGCTGCCTGGGTTCGGCAAGGCCAAGGCGACGGCGGCAGTGCGTATCCTCGGCCAATTCGGCGGCGTGAAGCTCCCCGGCTGGCGCAAGTACTCGTGCGACGCCGACATGCCGTGGGTCATCAAGAACGGCAAACGCGCCTAACGATCTAAGCAGGCGAAATGGAGCGGTCGAATTTATTCGACCGTGCAGCCAAGCAAGCGCTTAAACGGGTTATCCTTGGCGACCCTCGAACGGCGCGTCCGCAACTCTCGTACGATCGCACAATCCGAAAGGACGCATCGCATGTCATCGCTTCGCATTCTCGCGTTCTCAGCTCTGCTCGCGCTGGTCGGCACTGCCTCGGTGTGCGCAGCTCCGACACCCGCGCCGGGCGGCGCCAATCAGGTCGACGCGATCTCCGGGAAGGTCGGCGACACGCTGTGGAACGGCGTGCTGCGCTTCAAAGTCGTCGAAGTCCGCGACGCCACCCCGGCCGATCATCCTGAGTCAGTGGTGCCTGGACCGACGCAGAAGGTCATGGTCGTCACCGCCATCATCCGCAATGGCACGCCGAGCTCGTGGGGTGAACTCGTCAGCTACACGCTGGCCGACAAGGATGACATCTCGTTTGAGATCCCGGGCCATTTTTTCACGCCGGTGGCGCTGAACATCCAGCAAGGCGCGTCCGTGAAACAGACGGCGCTTTTCCCGGTCGACAAGACCTACGTGCCGACCAAGTTGATCTTCCAGTGCAATTCATGCGCCAAGGGCAAGTTCAAACCGTTTCGCGTGACGATCCCGGCCCCCGCGTCGTAATAGACGGTAAAGGACGTCTCACATGCGCTTCCGCACGTTTACAGCTTCGCTCGCGCTGATGTCGCTGGCGATCATCGAGCCGGCACTCCCGGCCACGGCCCCGCCATCAATGTCGCCGTCGAAATCGTTGAACGTCGACAAGCTGCAGCCGGTCAACGCCTGCGAACCCGGTCCTGGGTCGGGCGACATGCTCGTCCTACCAGGCCAGCCGGGGATACCGTTGATTTCTGTGGTCGTCGATCCGGCCGTGACGTCGTCGATGAACTCGATGACGGGCCTGCCGGGCGGCAGGCGCCAGCGCGGCGAGATCACGCTAACCAAAGCGGCGGATAGCGCGTCGCCGAAGCTCTTCAGCCTGGCGTCGACAAATGAGTCGCTGCCGACGGTCAAACTGACGCTGCGCAAAGCCGGCGGCCCATCGAGTAGCTCCATCGTCTATACGCTCTCACAAGCAGCCGTCAAGGATATGGAGATCACCCGTTCGGGTCCGTCTGCGCCGGCCACCGAGAGGATCGTTCTCACCTATGAGTCGGTCGCATGGTGCTCGACGCACCTGTCAGAGAAATAGGACGCGCGAAGGTCAGCCGCCGGCCGCGCTCCAAAACGCGCGCAGCGCGTCGTTCACCGGGCCGCCCATGGAGCACCCGGCTAGCACCGCGCTTTGGATGCCTTTGCCGCGCAGGGAGCCGGAAAGACGTCGCGCCCAATCGTCTAGAGATGGCTGAGGGGTGAGAGGCTCGTTTCCAAATCCTGGAAGATCCGGAGCCAGCACCGGTCCCTCGGGCCCGAGGGCCAAGACCTGAGCTTGCCACATCCGGGCGTCCAGGGGCCAAGCGCGCAACAGCACCAAAGGCGGGCGGCCTGCCATCAATCTACCCTCCGGAACTCGGTCCCGCCACACGGGCAGGGCTCGATCTCAAAGGACAAGGCGTACTCGGTCACCACCCGGTCGCAGGTCGTGCAGCGGTAGGTCCCAGGACCGGCGAGCTGGCCGACCGTGAACGTCTGTTCGTCCATGAAAAAGGGGTTCCGGGGCCGACACAAATTTACCGCTGCCCTAGTCATACCGGCATGACCAACGTGGACGAGCTGCTTCATAGCCTGCTCGAGGGTCCATTGAACCCCACCCCCGAGTCATGGAACAATTTCGGCGATCATGGCGACGGCTGCATGCGTTGCCCGCTCTTCAAGAGCGACAATATGTGCGCCGCGTGCTGCGAACATTTCACGATGGACCTGTTCACCGGCAACGGCGTCGAGAGCGCCTTCGATGACGCGTACACCCGCTTCCGCCTGACCGCGCGCCGCGAAGTCAACAAGGCCGCGTTCCGCACGATCGCCACCTATGCGTGCCGGCGCTGCCCCAACAATCCGATGCGCGGTTCCGCAGAACCCGAGCGTCGCGCGCACACCGACTAGAGCGTCCCAACCCCTCCGGGAAAGGCGAAGGGACGGGTCATGGCCCCGTCCCTTTCCTTGTTCCCTTGTAGCGGTCGAATCTATTCGACCGTCGAATTTATTCGACCGTCCTTATTTGACCACGTGCCAGTCCATGATCACCGCTTGCGAACCGTTCGCATAGGTGATCAGGCCGTCGCCGAAGCGGTCGACCGAGAAGGTCGCAAGCGTCGTGCCGCCGCTGGAGATCGTGCCGTTGATGGCGATCGTCGGACCTGAGCCTGAGCTCGTGACCACGATCGTGTCGCCGTTGGCGAGCGTGCCGTTGAGCGCGACGTTGAGCAGGTTGTCGTTGGCGTCGAACTCGACCGAACCGGAGATCGAGCCTGCGCCGGTCTGCGTGCCGCCGCTGACCGAGAACGGCGGGTTCGCCGGGATGCTCAGGCTGCCGAGCGCACCTTTGTAGAACGTCTTGTTGCGCATGCCCGCGAACGTGACGTCGTTGGACGGATCGACCGTCGCGGTGGTGTTCTGCAGCAGCGCCGCCTCGCCGAACGACTCGTTGATGCTCGGCACGCCGATGTTCTCGATGCGCGCCGAGTTGCCGGCGATCGTCCAGGTGGTGGCGTTCTGCGGCGCGACCGTCAGCTGGTGCCCGTCTTGCTCTTCAGGCGAGCTCTCGGTGCCGATGGTCAGCGCGCTGGTCACGACGGCCGAGAAGTTCCCCGGGCTGCCGGTGACCGAGTAGTTGGCCACGCGCGTCGAGAGCAGCAGGCCGGAGTTGTTGTAGTTCTTGATCGTGCGTGTGATGTTCTCGGTCGACGGATTCGGGATCTTCACGTCCGAGAGCGAGTCGCGGCGCAGCTGCGTGCAGGCGTTGTCGAAGAAGAGCTGCACGTCGTAGGTCGTCTCGGTCGGGCTGATGACCGTCACCGTCTTGATGACGCCGTTGTTGCACGCCGTGGCCGGCTGGACCGACATCGGCGCTTTCTGGGTGGACAGCACGACGCCGACCGAGCCGGAGAAGAGCGAGCTGTCCAGACCGGCGCGACCGATCTCGGACATCGCCGAGTTGGCCCCCGTTTGCGCGGCTTCTTGTTGGCTCATCTGGGTTTGGGTTCCGCCGCTGCCGTTCGACGGATTGGAGAACGGGCTGCCCGCGCCGCCGCCGGAACAACCAGCGAGGGTGATGGCCGCCACGATTGCGAAGATGATACGCGTTCGCATGGTAGAGAGACCCTTTCTTGGCGAAATGCCGGGATCGAAGCTGTCGGATGCCCCCTCCAACTGCTCTCAGCTTACTCACAAGAGTTCCCCAGCACATGAGCCGCGTGTAAGGGCCCAATGAAGCGCGAATTAGATGCATCAAACCCAAATGTAGTAGCGCGTTCCTTGAACGCGCTAGCCATGTCTCTCACCATCGCCTCATTTCTGGCGGCCTGCACGTCCTCGTCGATGCCAGGTCCAATGACGCCTGTCGGTCCCACCCAGGCACCCTCACCCTCCGGCTCGCCAACATCCGGCCCGGCCCCGCCGATGGCACTGAATCTGCTCCCGGGCTTCAAGATCACGATGGTGGCGGAAAACGTGCCGGGCGCGCGTTTCATGACCGTCGCGCCCAACGGCGACCTGATCATCTCGGAAACCGGCAACGGCCAGGTCGTAGCGATCAAGGCGGGCGCGCCATACGACGCGCCTCCGACCGTGCTTGCCAGTGGGCTACAGCGGCCCCACGGGCTCGGTTTTCACGGCAACGATCTTTATATCGCGACCTGGACCGGCTTCAGCGTGATCAAGAACTATCCGGCCGGCACCACGACCCAGACGCTGTATAACGGCCTGCCGCAAAACGGCGATCACAACAACCGCTCGCTGGCGATCGCTCCCGACGGAAGCATCTTCGAATCGTCGGGTTCGGATACGAACCTCGGCAACGAGGGCTCGCAGATCTTGGCGACGATCATCCACGCCAACGGCGACGGCTCGAACCCGCAGATCTACGCGACCGGCGTGCGCAACGGCAGCGGCCTCGCGTTCGATCAGAGCGGACAACTGTGGATGGTCGTCAATCAGCGCGACGATCTCCCTCCGAACCACACCGATCTTCCGGTTGACGAATTCGATAAGGTCGTCGCCGGCGGTAACTACGGGTGGCCGCAGTGCTATCCGGACCTGACCGGCGCGCGCCAGATCAACCCCGACCTCGCGACGCCTGCGCCCAACTGCAACGGACAGCTGCCGACGACGCAGCCGCTGCAGGCGCATTCCGCGCCGCTCGGCATCGTGTTCTATTACGGCTCGATGTTCCCGGCCACATATAAGGGCGGCGCGTTCGTCGCGTTCCACGGGTCGTGGGATCGCTCGCCGCCAACCGGGTACAAGGTCGTCTTCGTGCCGTTCGCCGGCGGCGTGCCCGGTGCGCCGATGGATTTCGTCTCGGGCTGGCTGACGCCGGGCAACTCGGTCACCGGCCGTCCCGTCGGGCTGGCGGTCGGACCAGATGGTTCGCTGTACATCAGCGACGACTCAAATGGGTATATCTATCGCGTCACCTATGGTTAAGAGCAGAAATGGAGCGGTCGAATTCATTCGACCGCTCATCGCGTTCCTCGCCCTTTGCGTCGCCCTCGCCGGTTGCACCGCACGCGCGGCGGTGCCTGTCGGTCAACTCCACGTTCCGCTCGGATTCACCATCTCGATCGTGTCGAGCAGGGTGCCCACCGCGCGCTTCCTGGCGGTCGCACCGAACGGCGATGTCGTCGTGTCCGAGCTAGGACGCGACCGTGTCGTCGCGATTTCTCCCGGAATGGCACCCGACGCAGAACCTAAAGTGGTGATCAGCGGGCTGCCGGTCGCCCATGGCCTTGTATTTCACGGCGACGATCTCTACGTGGCGTCGTGGTCGGGTGTGACCAAGTTGCACTATCCTCCAGCCGAAGGGGCGCCGCACGAGACGCTGTTCTCGAACATGCCCGAAGGCGGAGTGCACAATCACCGCGCCATCGCGATCGCCGCCGACGGCACGATCTTCGTCTCGAGCGGCTCGACGTGCAACGTCTGCGCCGAAACCGACCCGCGCTTTGCGACCGTCCTGCGCTACGACGCGGAGGGCGGCAACGGCCGCATCTATGCGTTTGGCTTGCGCAACGCGTCGGGCCTCGCGTTCGACGACGCCGGCAGATTGTGGGCCGTTGTCAACGGGCGCGATAACATCGGCGACGACCTGCCGCCCGACGAAGTGGACCAGATCGTGGACGGTGGGAACTACGGCTGGCCCTACTGCTATGCCGGCGACGGTGATCGCGTACCCAATCCCGAGTATAAGGATCCGACCAAGTGCGTGGGCACGCAGCCGTCCGCGCTGAATCTCCAGGCGCACTCCGCGCCGCTGCAGATCGCGTTCTACCACGGCTCGCAGTTTCCGGCGCGTTATCGCGGGGCGCTGTTCGTCGCCTACCACGGCTCCTGGGACCGCTCGGTGAAGACCGGATACAAAGTGGTAGCCGTCTTCTTCAAGAACGGCCGGCCCGATCACGTCGAAGATTTCGCGACTGGTTGGCTCAGCGAGAACCAGAGCGTCAGCGGACGCCCGGTGGGCGTGGCGGTCGGCCAGGACGGATCGCTCTACGTCAGCGACGATCTGAGCGGCTCGATCTACCGCATCACCTACAAAGGATAGACGAAGCATGGATCTGACCAAGGAAATTCCGCGCAGTCCGAACGACCGGCTGCTTGGCATCCCCATGTTGCCGCGCACGATCGACAAAGCGCGCGCCGCGCTGGCCGGAACGCTCGGCGAGTATGTCTACGGATACGAAAGCAGCTTCGATAAGTCGCTGCTCGACTTTCTCGGCCTCACACCCGAGCAGTTTCTCGACGGTGTCCGCTCGTCGCCCGACGACGCCGCGATGCTGCGCTGGCTGCAAAGCCGGGTGCCGGACCTGACGCCTGCACGCATCGACACGTTCGCGAAGGTGTTCACCAACGACGGTGACGACGATGCCGAGCGCGCGCGCTTCGCCGAGCGACGGGCGAAGCTGCCGCCGCAGGTTCAAGCCAAAGTCAAAGGTTGGGTGGACCTGCTCGACGTGAGCGAAGGCCGCATCACCTAGACCTAGAGCGGCGAGCTCGTCGCCGTAGGGTGCGCCTGTTCGTAGGCGACCGCTTGCTGCAGCTCTGACTCCGCATTGGTGAGAAACTCGAGCGCCTTTACGCGGTGGCCGTCGTAATCGTTCGGATCCTTGCTGAGCATGTCGACCAAGCGCACGACGTGTTTGTACGCGCTGTCGATCTCGCTCGCCCGCTGATGCGGGACGTGCGGGCGCGGCGAGGCGCCTGACGGGAGCGGTTTCGGCGCCATCGGCGCACAGCCGCCCGACGGCGTGTTCGAGCTCGTGTCGGCGGCGGCGATGCCGGCCACGGTGAGAGCCGCACCGGCAATCCCGGCTGCGGCGAGAAAATGCTTGCGTTCCATGACTCGATGTCTCCCTTTCGTAACGCGGGTTGAACGCTCACGTCGTGCCCCTTGAAACTTTCGAGTTGGTTGTCCGGGCCGATGGGGCGACCGGCCCGGACAGCTTTGTGGCGGCGAAGCCGAAAAAGGCGCCGCTACACGACGGTCAGCGTGTCGAACTGCGAGCCCAGGATCGGCGCGGAGCCGATGCCCAGCCAGCGCTCGAGCACGGTTGCGTACACCTGGCGGAAGTCGGTGTGCCACTTGAGGTTGCCGTAGTCCAGATCGGTGAGGCTCGGGTGGTCGCCGTAGATGCCGCCCTTGGCGTTGCCGCCGATGAGGAACATCGGCGCCGCCGTGCCGTGGTCGGTGCCGCGATTGGCGTTCTCGCCCACGCGGCGGCCGAACTCGGAGAACGTCATCGTTAGCACCGTGCCGTCCGCGTTGTGCGCGGCCAGGTCCTGATAGAACGCGGCCATGCCGGTCGCGAACTGATCGAGCAGGCGGTCTTGCTGCACGCGCTGGCCGACGTGCGTGTCGAAACTGCCCAGAGAGATGTAGAAGACCTTCGTGCCGACGTTCGCCGCCACCACGCCGGCGATGAGGTTCAAACCCGCCGCGAACGGCGTCTTCGGATAATCGACCGCCGGCTTGTAGCCCGACACCAGGTGCGGCAGTTCGTTGGCCGCCGCGTGCGCGTGCGTCTCGACGTCCTGTACCAGCTGCAGATACGGGCTTTGGAACGGATACTTGTAACCGTCGCCGCCCAGGATCTTGTCGGCCTGCGCCTGTTCGTCGCGCGTGCCGTTGAACTTGAACGCGCGCGCATCGGAGATCGTCGGCACGTCCGTGCGCTCGGCGACCATCACTTTGGGCAACACCGGGCCCACCGCGACGCCCGCGAACAAGTTGGGCGTCTGCCCCTTGCCCTCGGCATCCAGATAGCGTCCGGCCCAACCGGTGTCGACGTACTTCTCCGGCGCGGCGGTCTGCCAGATCTCGGTCGAGCGGAAGTGCGACAGATTGGGATTGGGATAGTGCACGCCTTGCAGAATCGCCACGCGCTGCTGGTCGTAGAGCGCCTTGAGCGGGGCGAGCGAAGGATTGAGTCCCATCATGCTGTCGAGCTTGACGATCTGCTCCTGCGGGATGTTGATCGTCGGGCGCATGCGATAGTAGGTCGGATCCCCGTACGGCACCACCGTGTTGAGCCCGTCGTTGCCGCCCTGCAGGTTGACGACGACCAGCGTGCGCGCCGACCCGGAAGAGGCAGCAGGCGACTCCACCGCCGCCCTCGCCGCCCGCGCGAAGATCGAGTCGATCGAGAGGAAGCCGGCGAAGCCGCCGACGCTTTGGACCAGGAATTGCCGTCTGTTGGTCATCGCTAGCTCCTCAGGCGAGTTGGAAGGTCGGCAGCGCGAACGCGAGGCTCATCGCACCGCGGACCTTTTCGTCGATGTTCTCCATCGACAGCGCCGTCTTGTCGCCGGCAGCATCGGTGGAAAGGTAGTTCAGAATGGTCAGGCGCTGCTGCGGCGTGACGTCGGCCTGGACCGACATCCACAACACGCGATCGGCCACCTGACCGGGATCGGCCGAGTTGATGCCCGCGATCCACTGCGTCGGGTCGGCGACGTTCGCCGCCATCTTGTACGCGGCGGCCGGATTGTCGACCATCATCATCGTCATGTCGCCGCCGGCCGGCGCAGCGGCAGCGGCGGGATTGCCCTTGGCCAGCGCCAGCTGGTTGAGATAGTTGACGCGCGCGAGCAGCGTGCCGGTGTTCAACCACATCGCTCCGCCCGGCCAGCCGGCCACATTGGGCGGGCGCATCACGGTCTGGCCCATGCGGTCCATGGCACCCAAGGCAAGCGGCTCGACCATCGTGGCGCCGAGCATCTTGTGCGCGCCGATGACCAGTTCGATCGGGCTCTTGATGAGCGCGCGGTACGCGCGGTCGGAGTAGAAGATGTTCGATCGCAGGATCAGCGACATCAGCCTGGCGACGTCGTAACCGTTCGCGCGGAAGCGCACGGCCAACGCGTCGACCAGCCCCGGCTCGGGATTGTCGTAGATGAAGTTGCGCGCGAATTTGTGCGCCATGTACTGCGGCGTGGCGCCTTGCGCCATGATGATGTCGACGATGTCGTCGCCCATCAAATCCCCGGTGCGGCCCAAGAACGTCTTGGTGCCGTTGTCGTGGAGCCGCGGCACGAACATGACCGCGTCGTTCTGCTTGCGCAGGACCGTCCAGCCGGTGAACGCGCGCGCGCTTTCGCGCACGTCCTGTTCGCTGTAATTGCCGACGCCCAGGGTGAATAGCTCCATGAGCTCGCGCGCGTAGTTCTCGTTGGGATGTTGCGCGCGGTTCTGCGCGTTGTTGAGGTACAGCAGCATGGCGCCGTCTTTGGAGATCTCGTGCGTCAGCTCGGCGTAGTTGCCCAGCGCGTAGCGCGCGAAAAGATTGTACTGGTCGACCATCTGTTGGGGCGTGATGCCGTCTTGCGCCAGGCCGCTGGTGAAATGGTTGCTCCAGAAATACACCATGCGCTCGCGCAAGGGATTGGGCGTCTGCAGCAGCCGGTTGACGTACCACAGTTGGGTGGCGAGGTACGCGCGCTGGCGCTGGCGCTTGTCGGCGGTCGGGCCGAAGTCGAAGGAGATGTCGCCATCGGGTTGCGTCGGCAGCGAGTCGGGCTGGATGCGCACGAGCCGGTCGACCGATGCATTCATGCCGGCGGATGCGGCCGCGGCGATCTCGGACGGCGATCCGCCGAAACCCGCGCGCCGCAGCAGGTGGGCTGCAAGCCGCGCGTCCCACGGGCCCTTATAGGGCGCCAATGCCCCGTCGAAGTCGGTCAAGGCGCCGGCCGGCCGGAATTCGTCGCCGGTGCCGGTCAATTGGTCTACGCTTGAGCTCATGCGCGCATACTCCGCCAACCGCAAAGGAGCGGTTCTCTTGGGCTTCAGTATACGACAGCGCCCGTGAGGAGGGCTTGAAGCGGGCATGAGAGTTGCGTGAGAGCCCGAAATATCGGGCCATGAAACGGACCATCATATACCTGGTGGCGTGCGCGGTATTCGCGGCGCCCGGCGCTTGGCCGGTTCCTTGCTCAGCGGACCCGGCCTCGACCAGCCTGCAATGGCTCGCGCACGATATGACCTACCAATGGGCTAAGCTCCATCCGATCGTGGCCACCCAGCTCGGCATTACCGGCTACGACGGCATGCTCGACACACCGTCGGCGGCGCAAGACCAGCGCGACCTCGCGCTCATCAGGACCTGGCAAGGTCGCTTGGCTGCTATCTCGACCTCGGGAGAACCGCTCAACGTCCGCGATGATTCGACGCTGTTGCGCGCGCAGCTGACCGGCATGGAGCGCCAATACACCGTGTATCGCACGGACACCAAAGACTACGCAGCACCCGGCAACGCGATCACGGACATCATCTTCACGCAGTTCCAGCGCCTGCCCGTCGCCGGGCGTGAGAACGCGACCACAGCCGACGTGCACGCGGCATGGCTCGACATCATCGCGCGTCTCGCCAAGGCGCCCGCGTACGTCGCTGCCGGTGAATCCCTCGTCACGCATCCTGGTCACCTTCAAGGCGTCGTCGGCTCAGACGAACTTGCAGGCGCGCCCGATTTCTTCAACGGCTCCCTCACCGATGCGGCAAAGGCGCAGCTGCCCGCGTCGGACTTCGAGAAATTCACAGCCGCGCGCGACGCGGCGCTAACCGCGATAGCCGACGAGAAAGCGTACATCGACGCGCACGAGGCAGCCTGGCCCGAGAACTTCGCCATCGGCCGCCACGCGTATGAGGCGATGCTGCGCGACGAGCAGCTGGTGCCGTTCAACGCGACGACGATCGAATCGATGGGCATGGACGAGCTCGCGCACGGCTGGGCGGTCACCTATTGGCTCTACAACGTGGCGGCAGTGCGCGGCGTCTCCATCGGACCGTCCACCGGCGGCGGCCTCGCGCCGGGCGGAGCGGCGCTGATCCCGTACTATCGCAAGCAGATCGCATATCTCCAGCGGTTCGTGACGCAGCATCGCGTCGTGAACGTGCCGCAGTGGCTCGGCACCATCGACGTCGTCGAGACGCCGAAATTCTTGCAGCCGGTTTCGCCCGGCGCCTCGATGCAGTCACCGCGCCTGCTCTCACCCGAGACCAAAGGTTTCTATTTCATCACGCCGCCGGTCTCGCTGACCGAAGCCGCTGCGCGCCTCGACGCCAACGAGGACTTCGACCGCGATCGTATTCTCTCGACCGCGGCACACGAAGTGATGCCCGGCCACTTCTTGCAGATGTCGATCGCGCGGCGCAATCCCGATTTCGTGCGCAAGATACAAGGCAGCGGTTCGTTCGCCGAAGGCTGGGCGTACTACGGCGAGGAGATGTTCGTCTGGCTCGGGCTGTACGGCGACGACCTGGACGGCCGTCTCGACGTCGCGCAGTGGGAACGCGTGCGCGGCGCTCGCGCGATCGTGGACGCCAAGCTCGCAAGCGGCGAGATGACCGAACCCCAGGCCGCTGCATATTTTGCCGAACAGACCGGCTTCACGCCGGCTGCGGCCAAAGAGGCGGTCGACGGGATCGCGCTGTTCCCGGGCTACGTCATCTCGTACACGGTCGGCCGCCAGCAGATCCAGCTGCTCGAGCATCAGTACTTCGCGGCGATGGGCTCACGCGGCTCGCTCGAGGATTTCCACGACCGGCTGCTGTGCTACGGCACGACGCCGCTCTCGATCGTCGCGCCCGAACTGCTGGCCGACTTGAGCAAGCCGCTGTCACAGGTCCGCGCCGCCGCCGGCGCCCGATAATTACTCTGCGACCGCCGGCTCGCCGTGCCGCGCGCGCCAGCGCTCTTCAGCGCCCGCGATGATGATGTAGAGCAGCGGGATCAGGAACAGGTTGAGCAGGGTCGACAGCAGCATGCCGCCGACCACCGCGGTCCCGATCGAATGCCGGCCATTCGAGCCGGCGCCGCTCGCGAACACGAGCGGCATGATGCCGAAGATGAACGCGAACGACGTCATGAGGATCGGGCGCAACCGGGTCATCGCTGCTTGCACGGCGGCTTGCGCGACCGGCATGCCTTGCTTGCGCAGCAAGTTGCCGAATTGCACGATCAGAATAGCGTTCTTGCTCGCAAGTCCAACCAGCATCACGAGTCCGATCTGACAGAAGACGTCGTTTTGCACGTCATTGCCGGACGAGAGCACGTGAAGCTGCGTGAGCTCGTGGCGCACCCAAACGGCGCCCAGCGCGCCGAGGATCGCCAGCGGCACGGCTAAGATGATGATGAGCGGATCGACGAGGCTCTCGTACTGAGCCGCAAGCACCAAGAACACGAAGACGACCGCCAGCCCGAAGAGGATCAGCGTGGTACTTCCGGCTTCCACCTGATCGAGCGACGTGCCCGTCCATTCGTAGCCCATGCCGGGCGGCAGCGTCGCGGCCGTGACTTTTTGCATCTCTGCAAGCGCCTGGCCTGAGGACACGCCTGGCTTGGGCTGACCGTTGAATTCCATCGAGCGATAGAGATTGTAGTGCGTGATGTTCGGGGCGCCAAGCGTGCGCTCGGTGGTCGTGAACGCGGAAAGCGGGATCATCGCACCATTCGTATTGCGGACATACATCCGGCTCAAATCGTCTATATGCGCCCGGAACGGCGCGTCGGCTTGGACGTATACGCGATAGGACCTATTGAGATAGTTGAAGTCGTTGACGTAGTCCGAGCCGAGCATGGTCTGGAGCGTGTCGAAGACGTCGCCGAGGTTGACGTGCAGCGCCTGCGCGGCGTTGCGGTCGATGTTCACCTGCACTTGCGGGCTGTCATCGCGGAAGGTCGTGAACACCGTGCTGAGAGCCGGGTCGACGTTGGCGTGATATTCCATCAGGCCCGCGGTCTGCGCGAGCGCGGGGATGCCAAGCCCGGTCTTGTCTTCGACTTGGAGGTCGAAACCGCCGATGTTGCCGGCGCCCTGGATGGGCGGGAATTGGAAGGCGCCGACGAACGCGCCGGTGACGCCGAACAGCTCGCCGCCGACTTTGGCGACCGTCGCTTCTGCCGACTGGTCGGGACGTTTTCGTTCCGACCAGGGCTTGAGCAGCGCGAACGCGATGCCGTTGTTCGACCCGTAGTTGAAACCGGAGTTGGTGAAGCCGACGCCGGCGACGCTGAAGATATTGGTGACGTCTTTGTCTGACGACACGATCCCCTGCACCTGCGCCATGACCTTGGTCATGTATTGCAGCGACACGCCCGGCGGCGCTTGTGCGATCATGACGAAGAACCCCTGGTCTTCGTTCGGCACGAAGCCGCTCGGCACGATCTGGAACATCAGCACCGTCGCTCCCAGCAAGACGGCGAACGTGACGAGCACAGCGGTGCGGTGGGCGAGCACCTTTGGAAGCAGCCGCCGGTAGCCCTCACGGATGCTGTTGATGAAGCCGCCGACCGCCTGCATGAACCAGTTGTGTCTGGGTGCTTCGCCCTCGAGCATGATCGAGGCGAGCGCGGGCGCGAGCGTCAACGCGGTGAACGCCGATATGCTGATCGTCGACGCGATCGTCAGCGCGAACTGCTTGTACAGCTCGCCGGTGACGCCCGGGAAGAAGGCCACCGGGATGAACACCGCGAGCAGGACGAGCGAGGTCGCGATCACGGCACTGGTGATCTCGGCCATCGCGAGCGGCGCCGCCGTTTTCGCGTCCATCTTGTGATCGTGCATGTAACGCACGATGTTCTCGATGACCACGATGGCGTCGTCGACCACCAGCGCCGTGGCGAGCGTGAGTCCGAAGAGCGTCAGCGTGTTGATCGAGAAACCGAACGCCTTGAGCAGCGCGAAGGTGCCGACAAGGGATACCGGGATCGTGATCGCCGGGATCAACGTCGCGCGCCAGTCCTGAAGGAATAAGAAGATGACCAGGACGACGAGGGCGATCGCCAGGCCCAGCGTCGTCAACACCTCTTTGATGGACTCTTGCACGAAGACCGAGGTGTCGAACGCGATCTCGTAGTGCACGCCGGGCGGGAACGACTTCGAAAGCCGATCGAGCGCGTCTCGGACGCCCTTCGAGAGGCTGAGCGTGTTGGCGTCGTTGAGCTGCAGCACGCCCATACCGACGGTGGCGGTCTTGCCGTTGAAGGCCAAGTTGGTCGAGTAGTCTTGGGCGCCGAGGTCGACTCGACCGACGTCGCTGACGTGGACGAGATAGTTCGGACCTGCCTTGACGACGATGTTGGCGAACTCGGCCGGCGAGGTCAGACGCCCCGCCACGCGCACGTTGTATTCATACGCCTGGCCCGTCGGTGCCGGCGGCTGGCCGACCGCGCCCGCGGCGACCTGGACGTTCTGCTGCGAGAGCGCGTTGGTGACGTCGTCGGCCGTCAGATCGTACGCCTGCAGTTTCGCAGGGTCGAGCCACAGGCGCATCGCGTACTTGCGTTCGCCGAAGATGATGACTTGGCCGACACCCTTGACGCGCTGGAGCTCCTGGGTGATGAAACGGTCCGCATAATTGCTCAGGAAGAGCGTATCGTACTTCGGATTGTCCGAAACCAGCGCGATCGCCATAGCGAACGAGGACGAGTTCTTGGTGACGGTGACGCCCGTCTGCTTGACTTGCGCCGGCAAGACGCCTTGTGCGACGTTGACGCGCGTCTGGACGTCTTGGAGGGCTTTGTCGACATCACGGCCCAGGAAGAACGTCGCATTGATCGTGCTCGTGCCGTTGTCGGCGCTGGAGGACGAGATGTAGCGGAGGCCTTCGGCGCCGTTGATCTGTTGTTCGAGCGGGTTGGTGACGGACTGCTCCACCGCTTGCGCATTGGCGCCGATGTACACGGATTGCACCGTGATCGCCGGCGGCGCGATCGCCGGGAACTGGGCGATAGGCAGCGTCGGAATGGCGATCGCCCCGGCGAGCAAGATGACGGCGGCACAGACCCCGGCCAGGATCGGCCGCGAGATGAAGATGTTGCCCGACATCAGTGTTTCGCTGCGCTAGGTGGGGGAGCGGCGCCCGGCGGCGGCAAGACCTGCACCGGCGTTCCCGGCTGCAAGAGCGCGGAGTGGTTGAGGATCGCCTGTACGCCGGGCTTGAGCCCTGGACCGGTCACTTCGACCTGCTGATCGTTCTGGATCCCTACCTCGAGAGCGACTTCCTTCGCCTTGCCGTCCTCGATGATGAACATCGAGTACCCCGCCGGCGTCTGGTAGACGGCGGCACGCGGAGCCAACAGCACCCCGCTCTTATGCGCCTGCGAATACTGGACGTTGGCGACCATGCCGCCGCGCAAGGCAAGATCGGTGTTTGCGAGCGGGATGCGCGCCATGTAGACCGACGTGCCTGGATCCGCCGACGCGTTGAGATAGCGCACCGCGCCTTGCCACGTGCGTCCGCTCAATCCGTTGACCGTGATGGTGACCGGTGTGCCGACGCGGACGTAGCCGAGATCGCTACCGGCGATGCTGGTGTCGACGTAGACGGGATCGAGTTGCGAGACTTGCATCAAGACGGTGCCCGGCGCCGCGAGCGAGCCTGGATCGACGTTGCGTGCGGTCACCACGCCGTCGAACGGCGCGCTGACGCGTGTCTGCTCGAGCTGGTGCTGGACCGCCGCTAACGATGCCTCTTGCGCGGCGAGCTGAGCGTTCGCGGCGCTGTTGCCCGACGCCAGACTGGCGTTCTGCGCGGCCACCTGCGCGGATCGCAGCGCGGCTTGTGCCGCCGCCGCAGCGTTGACGGAGTCATCAAGCGCGGACTTCGAGACGTAGCCTTTGGTGAACAGCTGCTGATTGCGCTGCAGGTCGCGCGCAGCGGTATCGTACGCCACCTGCGCGGAATGGAGCTGGGCTTGCGCAGTGGACGAGCCGCCCAGCGTGGTGGCTTGGAGCTCAGCGAGGTTGGCTGCCTGCTGCGCCGCCTGCGCGCGCAGCGTGGTGTCGTCGATCTGCACGAGCAATTGGCCTTGGTGCACGTGCTGGCCGATCTGGGCGTTCACCGCGAGCACGTTGCCCGACGCGACCGACGACAGATCGCCGACCTGCTTGGCGACGACCGTGCCCGTCACGCTTGCGTACTGCGAGATGTCGCCGCGCACGATCGGCGCAGCGGCCACCGGGAACGCGAACCCTCCGGCGCCGCCGCCGGGCGGCCCTTGCTGTCGCGCGCACGCGCTCGTCAGCAGCGCGCCGGCGCTTGCGAAGGTGAGGGCGAAGAGGATAATAGAGGGCCGCGCCGCCCCACGCGGCGTTTGATTCAACGTGTGCATGCTTGGCCGCCCCTATACTGCATGCGGGCGCAGAGGCCTGCTATCTCAACAGGTAGGCACGCTCTAGGCGTGCAGCATCTCGCGCGCGGCGTTCCAACCAGCGGCACCCATGACGCCGCCGCCCGGGTGCGCCGCTGCCCCGCACAGGAACAGCCCGCGGATCGGGGTCCGGTAGCCGGCAAAGCCCGGCACCGGCCGGAACATGAACAGCTGGTGCAGCGCCATCGAGCCCTGGAATATGTTGCCGCCGGTCAGATTGAAGGTGCGCTCGAGGTCCACCGGGCTGAGCACCTGTCGCGCGAGCACTGATGACTTGAAGCCCGGCGCGTGGCGCTCGACGATGTCGAAGCAGCGATCGGCGAACTCGTTCTTTGTCTCATCGTCCCAGCCGCCTTCCTTGAGATGGTAGGGCGCGTACTGGATGAACATCGACATGACGTGTTTGCCGGCCGGCGCGAGCGAGTCGTCCAACGATGACGGGAACTGGCACTCGACGACCGGTTCCTTCGAGGGATAGCCGTACTTGGCGTCGTCGAAGGCGCGCTCGATGAAGTCCTGCGACGGGCACAGATGCACGGTGCCGTGATGCTGAGGCCCGGACGCCGTGCCCGGCAGCACGGTGAAATTCGGCAGCGATGACAAGGCAGCGTTGATCTTCAACGACGCGCTGCTGTAGTCGATGCGCTTGACCGCTGCCAGGAAATCCGGCGGCAGCAGCGACTCGTCGAGCAGCTTGGTGAAGGTGATGTTGCAATCGACGTTGCTCGCGACGTGGCGCGCGTGGAACTCGTCGCCGTTGCGCAGCGCCACCCCGGTCACCGCGCCGTCGCGTACGACGATCTTGGCGACCTCGGCTTCGGTGCGGATGTCCACGCCCAGGTCCTTGGCGGCGCCGGCGAGCGCTTGGGTCAGGCCGCCCATGCCGCCTCTGACATATGCCCAGACGCCGCGCTTGCCGTTGGTCTCGCCCATGACGTGATGGAAGAGCACGTAGGCCGTGCCCGGCATCGAGGGCGATGCGAACGATCCGATGATCGCGTCGGTCGCAAGCGTGCCTTTGAGCTGCTCGTCTTCGAACCAGCGGTCGAGGATCGGGCGCGCGGGGCCGGTCAGCACTTCGATCGCCTCGCCCAGACCCGGTCCGAGCTTGCTGAGGCTGCGTCCGAGCGGCGCCATCTTGAGCAGATCGCCCAAGCCCGGCTTGGCGACGTTGGGCGGCGTTTGGATCAGCGTCGGCTCGATGACCGAAGCGACGCGCTCGAGCATCTGCTCGTAGCGCGGGTACGCCTGAGCGTCTTTTTCGCTGAACTTGGCGATCTCGCGCAGGTTCGAATCGTTATCGGAGCCCAACATCAAGTAGCGGCCGTCCAACGTGGGCGAGAACGACGCCGGATGGCGCTCGATCAGATCGAAACCGTAGTCGCGCAGGCGCAGATCGCGCGCGATCTCCGGACGGAACAGGCTGTTGACGTAGGCCGCGGTCGAGAACTTGAAGCCGGGAAAGGTCTCCTCGGTGACGCATGCGCCGCCCACGATGTAGCGCCGCTCGAGCACGAGCACCTTACGTCCCGCCCGCGCGAGGTAACAGGCCGTGACCAGGCCGTTGTGGCCGCCCCCGATGATGATGGCGTCGTACTTCAATCCCTCAACCCCTCGACCGTCCCGAAACATTCCCAGAGCGATAGGGTATAATGCCCTCGGAGGACTCCTATAGCCATGGCTCTGTCTCTCGTCTCCGCGGCGCGCTGGGCGCTGCAATTCCCCAAAACGGCGCTGCTCGCGTCCCGCTTATTTCTCGACACGCGCGTTTCCCCGCTGCTCAAAGTGGCGGCGGCGATCGCGGCGGTCGTCGTGATCTCGCCCGTCGATTTGTTCGGCGATTTCCCCATCATCGGCCAGCTCGACGACATCGCGCTGCTCATGCTGCTGGTGACGCTGTTCGTCAAGCTGTGCCCGGCGAATATCGTTCGGGAACACCAATCGGCGACCGGCACCGACCCGGCGGCGAGCTCGTGGCGCCCGCCTTCGGATCCCGGCCGGATAAAGAACGTCACCCCGCGCTCTTGAGCGCGGGCGTCTTTGTAGTAGCGCGTTCTCTGAACGCGCAACATCTCCGCGCACGAAAAGCGACGCGCTACTACAATTGTAGTAGCGCGCTAAGTCGTAATAGCGCGTTCTTTTGAACGCGCCCTTTCGTCTAGGCTAGCCGCTCGAACACAAACACGCGCCGCGTCTTGCTCTGCCCGCGATACGATTCGACGAAGCGATAGCCGTTGTCGCGCGCCAGGTTGAGCGCCGCCTCGATTTTCGACGCGCTTGCCGCCGGCAATTCGAGCGCCATGTAGTGCTGGTCGTTTTTCGGGTGGCTATTGACGCCGGCAGTGGCCCGCTCGACGAGCCGGTTGATCGCCCGCAGCAGCCCGGCCGCGATTGGCTCGCCCGCCACGAAAAGCTTGCTACCCAAGGCTTCGATGGGCAAACTGCCGGCCGAGGGGTCCACCAGGCACAGGTGGCGCTTATCTTTGGGCCTGACGATCGAGAACTTGTGGTCCCGATAGACGATATCGATGGCCTGGCCGCCGTCGGGCAGCGCCAGGCGGTCTTTTTCGGTGATCCTGGCATCGGTCGCTAGGCCATCGTTGAGCTCGGACAGTTCTTCTGCTAAGAGATTCTGCACGACGCGCCACGCGTTGTCCGCGCGCTCGGTGTTGGTGCGCTGCTCGCGGCCGCCGTCCTCGTATTCGCGTAGACGTTCGCGGATCGCGCCGCGAATATCAGTGACGTCGACATCGATTCGCAACTCTTGCAGCACGCGCGCAGCCTCCGAAAAACAGTTGTCTGAAAGAACAGCACAACCGAGTTCTAGGAATGTACGTCGGTTGTGCGAGACTGACGAAGCGCCGTGGTTCTGCTACGCGCTTGGAGTTCTCCTCGTCATCTCGAAACAGAACTCGAAAAAAAATTCATTAACCGCGGGACGAAGATCTTCAAGACGCGGGCGAGTCCGCTCGGCGCACGGCGGCCAAAACTTCCTCGGCCTCCTTCGCGCTCGCGAAGCATACCGCACCGCGACACACGATTGCCCGTGGCGCGTCGGTCTCGCCGGCATCGAGAGCGCTCGCGCGCGCCCGATCGCGCGGATCGATCGCGTTGAGGCGCAGCGGCGGCGCTGCGACGGCGAGCAAGCGGTCCCGCAGCGCGTTCATCGCGGCGGAGCCGTGCTCGCCCACCAGCTTGATGTCGAACGGCGGCTCTAACGCGTCGAGCACCGCGCCCGCGTAGGACGCGCCGAACACTCCCATGCGAGCGTACGTCGCGGTGAAGCGCTCGAGCACGGTGCGCGCCCGCTCCGCCAAGGCTTCCTCGCCCGTGAAGGCGCTCAGCGCTATCAGCACCCGCGCCATGAGCGCGTTTTCGGGCATCGGCGCGACGGGCTCCGACACGCGGCCAGGCTCGGCGGCATCGGGCAGCCGGTCGAGATACGCCCCCGCAGACTGGTCGTAGAGCGGGTCGCTTGCGCGGACCAGGGACAGGGCGCGTTCGAGCCAGCGGATCTCGCCGGTGGCTTGGAAGGCCGCAAGCGCAGCCCATGCGCTCCACGCCTGATCGCCGAGCAAGCCGCGCACGTGCGCCGTGCCGTCCGAATAGCGGGTCATCAGACCGTCGACGAGCATGCTCGACCACAGCATCTCGAGGATCTCGACGCCGCGCCCGATCCACGCGCCGGCATCCTCGCCCTGCGCCGACAGCAGCGGGCCGGCGCAGATCAGCGCATGCGCGGCCTCGGCGTTCCACGACGTATAAATCGTCCCATCGACATATGGAGCGGTCGAATTCATTCGACCGTCCTTATCGAGCTGATAATACGTCTCATCAGCATCCTGGCTGCCGCCATAGCCGCGCCGGTCGGCGCTCCACAGGGTCGCGTCCAAGTAGCGTTTGGTGTCGACCGCGACCCGCCCGAGCGCCGCGTCGCCGAAGAGCGCGCTTGCGCGCGCGCAGGCGAGCAGCAGGCCGCCCAAGTCTTCGAGCATCTTCTCGAAATGCGGAACGCCAAAATCGCGTGTGGTCGAATAGCGGAAGAAGCCGCCTTCGACGTGGTCGTACATGCCGCCGCCCGCCATCGCCCGCAGTGACATCTGCACCATCGTCTGCACGCGCCCGTCCGGGTGGCGGCTGTAGAAGTCCAAGAGGAATTGCAGCACGTCCGCCTGCGGGAACTTCGGCTCGGTGCCGAAGCCGCCGAACTCGTCATCGAACGCCTCGGACGCCGCGGCGACGATCGCTGCCGGCGCGCCGGCGTCCAGCTGGCCCGCTGGCGCTGTAGGCGTGTGGGTTCGCTTGGCGCGCACCTCGGCGATGCGCCGCGCGAATTCGAGCCGGTTGGCCGGCTCGGCATAGAGATCGGAGACCTGCTGGAGGAACGGCAGCATGGCCTCAGGCGGTATGTACGTGCCTCCGCGGAGAATCTCGCCTTCGGGCGTGAGGATCACCGTGGTGGGCCAGCCGCCCATGTTATAGCGCGCATTGATATCGGGGCGTTGGTCGTTGTCGACCCGGATAGGCACATACCGGTCGTTGATGAGGTCGATCACCGCAGGATCGGAATACGAGGTCTCGTCCATCACGTGGCACCAGTGGCACCACACGGCCGAGATCGCCAACAACACAGGTTTGTGTTCGGCCTGCGCGTGAGCGAACGAATCGGGTCCCCATTGCTGCCAGTTGATCTCGGCGGCGCGATTGGGGCGGGGGGAGAAATGGAGTTTGGCGGCCATGGTCGCACCCGCTTCGCCGTTGTAGCGGTCGAAATCATTCGACCGTCCGCAACCCATGGAGCGGTCGAATTTATTCGACCGCGCACGACGTGAGGATCGAACCCGCCGGCGACTCCGCGGTGATCGCCATCCTCGGCGACGTCATCGACCTCGCCACGGTGCGCCGGGTCTGGTCGGTCGCGGCGCTGGCGCGCGAACGCTTCGGCGACGCCGCGCTCGACGTGGTCGGCGCGTACGCCTCGGTGCTCGTGCGTTTCGATCCGGCGCGGCTCGACCTCGCCATCGCGCTGGCGTGCCTGCGCGGCTGCGCGCAAGAAGGCGAAGAGCGCATCGTGCTCACGCCCAGACGCATCCGCGTGGGAGTGTGCTTCGGCGAGGACCACGGCGTGGATCTGCAAGACACAGCCGCCGAGGTCGGCACGAGCGCGAAAGAATACGTCAGGACGCTGTGCGCCGCGCAGTTCCACGTCGCGTTTCTCGGCTTCATCGCCGGCTTTCCGTATCTGCTCGGCTTGCCGCCCGAGCTCGGCGCGCCGCGACGGCCGGCGCCGCGCGACCGTGTGCCCGCGGGCAGCGTCGCAGTGGCCGGCACGCAGTGCGGCATCTACCCCACGGCATCGCCGGGCGGCTGGCGGCTCATCGGCACCACCAGCGCGGCGATCTTCGATCCGGCGCACGAGCCGCCCGCGTTGTTCGCGCCGGGCGACGAGGTGAGATTCGCCGCAGTCTCGCGCGTCGGTGACGCGGTCGCAGAGGTGGCGTGGTGACTTCGCAGCGCGCGCTGCGCGTGCTTGCGCCCGGGGCGCTCTCGACGGTGCAAGATCTGGGTCGCCGCGACGTGGCGCGCTTCGGCGTGTCGCCGTCAGGCGCCGCTGATTGGTACAGCGCGAGCGCCGCGAACCTGCTGGTCGGCAATCCGACGGGCGCCGCGCTCATCGAAACCACGCTGACGGGCGCGGAGTTCGAGCTGCAATGCGACGCCGCGATCGCGGTGACCGGCGCGGTCGCCTCTCTGCTGATCGACGGCGTGCCGGCGGCGCGCTGGCAGGCGCAGGAAGTGCGCGACGGCGCGAAGATCGAGATCGGCGCAGCAGAACGCGGCGCGCGTTCGTACCTGGCTGTCGATGGCGGCATCGAGGTGCCGCTTGTCTTAGGGAGCGCTTCGACGGATCTGGGCGCGGGCTTCGGGGGCTATCGCGGCCGGGCGCTGCGCACCGGCGACATCCTTAGCGTAGTAGCTCGTTCCCTGGACCCGCCCAGCGCGGCTTCGACCCCGCTGTGCTATGCGCCCGAGACGATCCCAGACTGGGATCCCTCGACGATCGTGCGCGTCTTGCCTGGGCCGCACCGAGCATCGCTCTCCGACGCCGCGTGGCACGAGCTGTTCGCGCGCTCGTACGGCGTCTCGAGCCGGTCCACACGCCAAGGCCTGCAGCTCGAGGGCGAGGCGCTTGCGCTCGACCGCCCGACCGACGTGATCTCGGCGGGTGCGTATGCCGGGTGCGTGCAAATCACCAGCGCCGGACTGCCGGTCATGCTGCTCGCAGAACACCAGACGACGGGCGGCTACGCGACGGCTGCGTGCACGATCGCAGCAGACGTTCCGCGCGCCGGACAGCTGCGGCCCGGCGACCGCGTGCGGTTCACCTTGGTGTCGCGCATCGATGCGGTGCACGCGCTCGCAGCGCTGCATCGCAACCTCGCATCGGCGTCGCCGGATCCGCCGGCGCAGCTCGGCGCCGGTTTCTACGAAGGGTTGTAGGACGCAGCGTGACCATCGATCTCAACTGCGATATCGGTGAATCCTACGGCGCGTGGCGCATGGGCGACGACCTCGCATTGCTCGACGTCGTATCCTCGGCCAACGTCGCGTGCGGATTCCATGCCGGCGATCCGACAACCATCGACGCCACCGTCCGCGCGGCTGCCGAACGCCAGGTGGCGATCGGCGCGCATCCGTCGTATCCGGATCTCGCCGGATTCGGGCGGCGCAGCATGGACCTCAAACCCGGCGACGTCGAGTCGGGCGTGCTCTATCAGATCGGCGCGCTCGCGGCCTTCGCCGTAGCGGCCGGCGTGCCGCTGCACCACGTCAAGCCCCACGGCGCTCTATATAATGATGCATTCGCCAACAAGCCGCTCGCCGAAGCGATCGCGCAAGCGGTCGCGCGCTTCGACAAGAACCTCGTGCTTGTCGGCCTGCCGAAGTCAGCCTTGCTCGCGGCCGGCCGCGCCGCCGGCCTGCCGACCGCGGCCGAGGGCTTTTGCGACCGCACCTACGAGCCCGACGGCACGCTGCGCTCGCGCACCAAAGACGGCGCGCTGATCACCGACCCCGCCAAGGCCGCCAAACAAGCCCTCGCCCTTGCCGCCGGCGGCCAGGTGCAGACGCTTTGCATCCATAGCGACACGCCGGGTGCGTCGGCAATCGCGTTCGCGGTGCGGGCGGCGTTGCGCGACGCCCGTTTCGATATCGCGCCGCTGCACCCATGAGCACGCCAGAGCGCCTCGAGGCGATCCTGCAAAACGTCGCGGAGCGCTTCGCGGACGTCGAAGTGCTCAAGACCGCAGTGCGCCGCGAAGGCCGCGCGTACGCGCTCTCGGTGATTATCGACCGCGAGGGCGGCGTCGACACGGCGCTATGCGAGCGCATCACCCGCTTCATCGACCAAGGCGTCGAAGCGGAGAAGTTCGACGCGGCCCTCGGGCCTTATACCATCGAAGTCGGGTCGGCTGGTCTCGACCGTCCGCTGCTCGCCCCCGCGCACTATCGGCGCTTCATCGGCCGCGACGCGCGCATCATCACCAGCTCGCGCGTCCACAACCGCGTCGAGTTCACCGGAAAGATCGAGGCGGCTGACGAAGACAAAGTCACGCTCGCAGATCGATACGCCGGCCGCGTAGACGTGCCGTATGCGGCCATCAAGCGCGCCAATCTGGTGTACGATATCGCCGGCGACCTGAAACGCCACAAGACATGAGCAGCTCGATCGCACGACAAGACAACGCCGGCGTCCGCTTCCCGCCGCCGTTCATATACCTTCTAGGCCTGCTGCTCGCATGGCCGCTCGAACGATTCGTGCCGCTGCACCTTCCGCTCGGGCTCGTGCGCTGGCCGCTCGCGGCGCTGTTGCTCCTCGGATGGCTCGCGCTGTGGTTCATGGCGCTGCCGATGTTCAGGAAAGCGCACACGCCGATCAGCCCGGTTCAGCCCACCACGGCGCTGATGACCACAGGGATCTACGGCCGCACCAGAAACCCGCTGTACCTCGGTCTTGCGCTGTTCTATCTCATGATCACCGTCGTCGCCCAATCGGGCTGGATGCTCGTGTTGTTCGTCCCGGTCATGCTCATCATCCGGTTTGCGGTGATCGCGGCGGAAGAGCGTTACCTCGATCGCCGTTTTGGGCAAGAATATCTCGATTACAAAAAACGCGTGCCTCGCTGGCTTTGACATAGAAGGATGCATGCCATGACCGATCGCCATCTGCTCGCCGGCCGCGCGCTTGCGCTGATCTCATGCGCATGCGCGACCATCTGGTCATCCTCATCCGGCGCGCTCGCCGCTCGAGCCGTCATCCCGGCCGGGTCGGCGATCCAGGCGACCTTGAACCTTTCGCTCAATACGAAGTCCGCCTACGTGGGCCAGCCGATCTCGATGAACGTGCAATCGCCCTATCCGTCAAACGGCGCAGGCTTGCAAGGCGCGATCATCTACGGACATGTGGCGCAGGTGCAAAAAGCGGGCCAAGGACGCAACCCCCAACTCGAGCTGGTGGTCGACCACATCAAATCGTACGGCTCCTCTTCACAGATCCCGATCTCCGCCTACATCGACAAGATCGCGCCGAAGCAAGGGCCGAATTATCTGACCGGTGCCGCCGGCGCCGCCGTCGGGATGCTGTTGGGCAACTGGATCGGCAAGACGATCGGCACCAATGCGGGAGGCGCTGTCGGTTTGGCCGCGGGGTTCATGCTCGCGTCCAACAACAAAAAAGATATCAACGTGTCTGGCGGGTCGGAAGTGACCGTGCATCTGACGCAAGCGCTGTCGCTCTAGCGGCCCGGTGGGCCACGCCCCGGCCTTGCGCCGGGACGCCGTTTATGGTAGTATACGAACGTATTCTCCGTGAGGAGTGGGACAGCCCACTCCTTTCGTTTCTCCCAAGGGCTCCACACACACTATGGCACCACGCAAGACCGTGAAAAAGGCGGCCACCTCGGGCAACGGCATAGCCGTCGCCGCGCCCGCCCAACCGAACCAAGAACTGATCGACGCGCTCCACGAGCTCGAGCGCGACCGCGGGCTGTCCTTTGCCGTGCTCATTGACGCGCTCGAAGCGGCCCTCGTCTCGGCGTACAAGCGCAACTTCGCGCGCGAGGCAGAGGCGCACGGCAATCCGGTCGTCATCGTCGACCGCGAGGACGGCTCGTACCGCGTGTTCGCGCGGCGCGCCGTCGTCGACGAAGTCGTCGATCCGCTCATCGAGATCAGCGCGGCCGACGCCGGCGAGAAGTATAAGGTCGGCGACAACTTCGACATCGAAGTGACGCCCAAAGAGTTCGGACGCATCGCGGCGCAGACCGCCAAGCAGGTCATCGTGCAGCGCATCCGCGAGGCGGAGCGCGATCTGGTCTTCGACGAGTACAACGACAAGATCGATCACATGATCAGCGGCACCGTGCTGCGCTACGAGCAGCGCAACATGTTCATCGATCTCGGCAAGGCCGAGGCGATCCTGCCGCTCTCCGAGCAAGTGCCGCACGAGTCGTTCCGCATCGGCTCGCGCGTGCGCGTCTACGTGATGGAAGCGCGCAAGACCAACAAGGGACCGCAGATCGTCGTGTCGCGCACCCACCCCGACGTCGTGCGCCGGCTGTTCGAGACTGAGATCCCGGAAGTCGCACAGGGACTGGTCGAGATCAAGGACATCGCGCGCGAGCCTGGCTCGCGTTCGAAGGTGTCGGTCTGGACCGACGAAGAGGACATCGACGCGGTCGGCGCTTGCCTTGGGCCGCGCAGCTCGCGCATCAACAACATCAGCGACGAGCTCCACGGCGAGAAGATCGACGTCATCCAATGGGCCGCCGACACCGCCACGTACATCGCCAACGCGCTGCAGCCGGCCAAAGTCATCCAGGTCCACCTGAGCGAACGCCAGCATCTGGCCGAAGTGGTCGTGCCCGACCACCAGCTCTCGCTGGCGATCGGCAAGGAAGGCCAGAACGTGCGGCTTGCCGCGCGGCTCACCGGTTGGCGCATCGACATCCACAATGAAGAGCAGTGGACCAAGGTGATGTCGCAGCGCGTCGAAGAGGAGAAAGAGCTCGAAGAGGTCGCGGCGATGGCCGAAGCGGCCGCGCAAGAGTCTGGCGTCGACTTGACGCCCGAGCTGCTCGCCCAAGACGAGGATCTGATCCGGCGCCTGCAAGAGCTGCAACGCGGTGACGAAGAGCCCGCGGAAGCCGAACAGGCCGCTGACGCAACGGAGGACGCCGCCGACGACGCCGAAAAGACTGGCGCGGCCGAATGACGATGGAGCTTCCGAGCGCGTACCGATCCGGCAGTGCGTCGGATGCCGCGTGCGCTCGGACAAGCACACGCTGCTGCGCTTCGTGCGCGCCGCGGACGGGCAATGGGAGCCTGATCCGGCCGCTCGACGCGAGGGCAGGGGCGCATACCTGTGCTCGGCGCAGTGCGTCGAGCGCGTGAAGAAGAACAAACGATACAAGGGCATAGCTACAGTGCCCACAGATGTAGTAGCGCGCTCGTTTGAACGCGCACACGAAAGGAAATAGATAGGCCGCAGCGGCGGCCGAACGCATGGCTGGAGTCCGAGTACACGAGCTCGCTAAAGAGCTGAATCTTTCAAGTCAGGAGACGATCGCGCTTCTGGGCAAGGTCGGCATTGCCGCCTCGACTCACATGAGCCTGATCGACGAGCACCGCGCGCGCATCGTCAAAGGCGTGCTCACGGGCAACCTCGCCGAAGAGGCTAAGCGCGTCAAGACTGCGCCCAAGAAAGCCGCGCCTGCCGCCACCGGCAACGGCGCCGCTGCTGCACAGGCGGCCGAGCCCGCCCCCTCAGCGCAGGCCGCAGCCCCGAGCGCGCCGCAGGTCGAAGCTCCGGCAAAGCCGGTCACCCCGGTCATCGCTGAAGAGCCGATCGCGCGTCTTCGCGTGGTGCCCGCGCCTCAGAAGGCGCCGCGACCCGCGCCGCGCCCGCCCGCGCCGCCCAAAGTCGTGCCCGCCGCATCTGCCGATCCGACCGCACCGATTCCTACGACGCGTCCGGCCATCGCGGCCAGCACGGCAGCGCCGCCCCGCCCGCCGCAACCACTGCGCCCTGGCGGACCGATCCGTCCAGGCGCACCCGGCATGGGCCGCGGCCCCATGGGTCCGCGCCCCGGATTCATCAATAGACCCGGCACGGGGGGCCGGCCCGCCGGCCCGCCAGGCCGCGGCGCGGTCGCACCCGGCCCGATGCCCAGCGCGCCGCCGAGCGGCGGGCGCAAGAAATCGCGCGAGGAGCTCGAGCGCGATCGCAAGGAGCGCGAGCGCGAAGCGCTGCTCAAAAAACAACAGCCGCGTTCGCGCGCTGCACAGGTCGGCACAGCAGTCACCGAACCGGAAGTCCTCAAGGATCTTGCGATTCCCGATCTCATCACGGTCCAGCAGCTCGCTGCGGCGATGGAGACGCCTGCCGGCCAGGTCATCGCGCAGCTCATCCGCATGGGCACGATGGCGACCATCAATCAGCACATCACGCCCGACGTCGCCGGACAAGTCGCGCGCCGCTTCGGTTTCAATACGATCGTCAAAGAGGTCGGTGAAGAAGCCGCCCCCGAGATCGTCGTCGAGGCCGATCCGCCGGGCTCGCTCACCACGCGGCCGCCGGTCGTCACCGTGCTCGGCCACGTCGACCACGGCAAGACGTCGCTGCTCGACGCCATCCGCTCCACCAAAGTTGCGGCGGGCGAAGCGGGCGGCATCACGCAGCGCATCGGCGCGTACACCGTCGAGACCGGCGACCGCAAGGTCACCTTCATCGACACGCCCGGCCACGAAGCGTTCACCGAGATGCGCGCGCGCGGCGCCAAGGTCACCGACGTCGCGATTCTTGTGGTCGCGGCCGACGACGGCGTCATGCCGCAGACCATCGAAGCGATGAACCACGCCAAAGCGGCCGGCGTGCCGATCGTCGTCGCCATCAATAAGATGGATAGGCCCGACGCCAATCCCGATCGCGTGAAGCAGCAGCTCTCGGAGCTGGGGCTTGCGCCGGAAGAATATGGCGGCCAGACGCAGTTCATCCCCGTCTCGGCCAAGCAGAAGACCGGCATCGACGAGCTGCTCGAGATGGTGCTGCTCAACGCCGACCTGCTCGACCTCAAGGCCAACAAGAGCCGTCGCGCGCAAGGCGTGATCATCGAGGCGCGCCTCGATCGCACACGCGGTCCGGTCGCCACGGTGCTCGTCAAGAACGGCACGCTGCGCGTCGGCGACATCGTCGTCGTCGGCTCTACGTGGGGCCGCGTGCGCGCGCTCTTCGACGACAAGCTCGAGCCGATCAAGCGCGCAGGTCCGGCGATCGCCGCCGAGATCATGGGTCTGTCCGACGTTCCCGCGGCTGGCGACGTCATGGAAGTCGTCTCCGACGAACGCGACGCGCGCGAGCTCGCCGCCAAGCGCTCGCAGCGCAAGCGCGAACAGCGCATGGCCACCGCCAAGCGCACGGTCACGCTCGACGGCTTCTTGGCGCAGGCCAAAGAAGGCGGCATCAAAGAGCTCAACCTCATCATCAAGGCCGACGCGCAAGGCTCGGTCGAGGCGCTCAAATCGCAGCTCGACGGCTTGGCCAACGACGAAGTGCGCACGCGCGTCATCCACACCGGTGTCGGCGGCATCAACGAGTCCGACGTCATGCTCGCGAGCGCGTCGAACGCGATCATCATCGGCTTCAACATCCGGCCGGACGCGACGATCTCGCGCAAGGCCGAACAAGAAGGCGTGGACATCCGCCTGTACGAGGTCATCTACAACGCGATCGACGACGTCAAGGCCGCCATCGCGGGCATGCTCAAACCGCAGACGCGCGAGGTCGTGCTCGGCCAGGTAGAAGTGCGCAAGCTCTTCAAGGTGTCCAAGGTCGGCACGATCGCGGGCGCCTACGTCAAGTCGGGCAAGATCACGCGCGACTCGGGCGTGCGCGTGCTGCGCGACAGCGTCGTGGTCTACGAGGGCAAGCTCGCCTCGCTCAAGCGCTTCAAGGACGACGTCCGCGAGGTCAGCGAGGGTTACGAGCTCGGCTTGTCGATCGAGAACTTCAACGACATCAAAGAAGGCGACGTCATCGAGGCGTTCACGACCGAGCAGGTTGCGGCCGCAACGGCGTAATGGACAACGACGTCGTCGAGCAAGCGCACGAGATCTATTTCAACGTCATCGTCGCCCACGGAGATGCAGACGACCCATGGTCGCCGGAGCAGCGCGCCGAGCTGCGCCGGGCGCTGCAGCTGCTCGAGCCGTTCGAGGAATCCGGCGAGCTCGGGCCCGACGGCGTGCAGCTGATGGCGTCGCTGTGCCTGGAGCTCGGCAATGACGAGCGCGAAGAGCACCTGCTGCGCCAAGGACTGGACCGCTACGCGAGCGCGGCCGGGTTGCACGGCGACCTCGGCGCGGCGCTTGCCAATCTCGAGCGCTGGCCGTCTGCCGTCGCGCACCTCGCGGCTGCGGTCGTGCTGGGCGTGGATGAACCCGACGAGCAATGGGCGGCCGCTTGCTCGCAGCTGATCGACACGCTCATCGAGTGCGGCGACCAGGAGCGGGCGGAGGCGATCCGCGTGTGGGCGCTGGCGTCGGCGCAAGATGACAAGGGGCGCGCGTGGCTCGAGGACGACGACGAAGACGACGAGCCCGAACCCGAATAGCTTAACGTATGGAGCGGTCGAGTTTACTCGACCGTGGACGAGATAGATATGGTGCGGCCGAATTCATTCGACCGCACTAGACGACCGAACAGTTGTGTGGGATAAAGCACTGTGAGCGAGCCGAGAAGCAAGCGCCTTGAACGTATCGAGCACGAGATCGTGCGCGAGGTCAGTGAATTGTTGCACAAGGAGCTGAAAGATCCACGCGTCGGTTTTGTCACGATCACCGGTGCCAAGATCAGTCCGGATCTGAGCAGCGCGCGCGTCTACGCAAGCCCGATGGGCGACAAGCGCGCCACCAGCCAGACGATGCGCGGCCTTGCCTCCGCGTCGGGCTTCTTGAGCGTCGAGCTCGGCAAACGCTTGGGCATGCGGCGCACGCCGACGATCCATTTCGAACGCGACGATTCGATCGAACGCGGCGTCAAGCTGACCAACATCATCGATGAGGTACAACGAGCCGATGAAGCTCGAGCCAAACACGAAGAGTGATGGCCGCGCCGCCGGCGCAGGCGATATCGTAGATACCCTCGACGCGCTGCGGTCGCACCGCCAGTTCGTCATGTGCGCCCACGAGAACCCGGATTGCGACGTGCTCGCGAGCGGATTCGCGCTCGGCATCGCGCTCAAGCGCCTCGGCAAAGACGTCAAGTATTTCCTGGACGACGAAGTTCCGCGCAACCTGACGTTTCTGCCCGAGTCAGGGCTTACGCAGCGCACCTTCGACGGCGTCGCCGACGACGCGATCTTCATTTTTTTCGACATGAGCGACCAAGCCCGCGCAGGCAAAGCGCTGGCCTGGGTGCCGGCTGATCGCATCGTCAACGTCGACCACCATCTCTCGAATACGCGCTTCGGTCGTTGGAACTACGTGCGCGAGCACGAGGCGGCAACAGGCGTGCTCGTGCTGCAGCTCATCGTCGGTTTGGGCGTCCAGGTCACGAGCGACATCGCCGAGTGTCTGCTGTCCGCGGTGCTCTCGGACACCGGCTGTTTCATGTATTCCAACGCGACGCCGCGCACGCTGCGCGTCGGAGCTGCGCTCATCGAGGCGGGTGCCGACAAAGACCGCATCACGGAGCAGCTCTATCAGATGCGCACGTTCGCGGCGCAGAAGCTGCTCGGTCGCACGCTGGACGCGGCCGTGCTCACCGACGATGGCATCTGCTATTCGGTGGTCACGCAAGCGATGCTCGCCGATATCGGCGCGGACAACGAGGATCTCGAAGAGGTGGTCGGGGCGCTGCGTGCCGTCGACCGCTGCCAAGTCGCCGCGCTGCTCAAAGAGCAGGCCGACAACTCGTATCGCCTGAGCCTGCGTTCGCGCGGCCGCGTCAACGTCATGGCTATCGCCAAGAGGCTCGGAGGCGGCGGACACTTCCGCGCCGCGGGCGCGCCGCTGGCCGGACCGGCCGACGCCGCGCTGGCACGCGTGCTCGAAGCGATCCGCGCCGAGATGGCGGTGCGCTGACCTGAAGGCCGAGTCTGCCTTCGGGTTCGTCAACGCGCTCAAGCCGCCGGGAATGACGTCGACCTCGTTCGGCAGTTGGGTCAAGCGCATCTACGGCGGCGCTGCGGTCGGTCATTGGGGCACGCTCGATCCCGCGGCAAGCGGCGTGCTTGTCCTTGCCATCGGTCACGCCACGCGCCTTTTGCCGCTGGTGACGCCTTCGGACAAGCGCTACGCGTTCGAACTCGTGCTCGGCACGTCGACCGATACCGCGGATGCGACCGGCCGCATTCTCGAGACGGCCGCGGTGCCCGGCGATTGGGCGCAGCGCCTGCCCGCGATCGCCGCGCAGCTCATCGGACCGCTCGAGCAAGTGCCGCCCATGTTCTCGGCGGTCAAAGTCGCCGGCCGTCCGCTATACGTGAGCGCGCGCCGCGGCGAGCAGATCGCGCGCACCGCTCGCCCGACCCGCGTTTTGTCGTTGCGCGTCGCGCAGACCGGCGAGCGATCCGCGCGCATGGTCGTCGAATGCGAGGCCGGGCTGTACGTGCGCTCGCTGTGCGAAGAGATCGGCAATCGGCTCGGCACGTCCGCGCACATGGGAACGCTAGTGCGCACGGCGGCCGGCCCCTTCTCGATCGACACCGCTTCGCTGCCCACCGATATCGCCGAGCACCCCCAAGCTTGCCTCCTCGATCCGCTGAGCGTGCTGGCATTGCATAGAGTCGAACTCGACGCACCGCGGGCGCTGCGTTTCATGAACGGCAATGCTGTCGCGCCGGCGAGTGACCAGGGCGTTGAGCGCGACTCGCAGACAACCGTCCTCGTGCTTCACGGGAATCGCTGCATCGGAGTGGGAAGCCTCGCTGTCGGCGGCGAGCTTTCGCCGCGCCGCGTTTTCGATTGAAAGGACCGGCCTGATCGTGCGCACACTTCTCGCGGGGCTCATCGCGGCCGTCATCTGCGTGGCGAGCGCGTTGCCGAGCGGTGCCGCTCCGACGCCTCCGCAAACGGTGGCCGGCGGCATACTCCCGGTCGGTCAGAACCTGCACTATTACTGTCACTGGACCCAACGCTTTGGCGGCGGTATTGCCTGGACCGGCGATCTCAAGTTCAGCGTCAACGCCGACGGGATCGTCAACGGCACGTACCGCAGCAATTCGGTCAGGCCCGACCCGTTCTACGGCAAGATCGTCACCGTCACCGGTGGCGTCACCGGCACCAACATCCGTTTGAGCTTCGGTATCGTGCCGAACATATCGGTGCGCGGCACCGTCGCGAACAATGCCATCACGGGCGCGACTCAGTACAATGGCGGCACGCTCGAATTTGTGGCTGACCCGTCTCACTGAAGGCGCACCGCGGAGAGACGGCCTGACGGCATGCAGATCGTCCGCAGCCTAGACGCGTATCACGCAGACGCCGATCTTCTCCTGACGATCGGCGTCTTCGACGGCGTGCACATCGGCCACCGTGCGGTGCTCGATCACTTGCGCGCGCAGCGCGCGCCCGGCGTGCGCTCCGCGGCGCTCACCTTCGAAAGCCACCCGCTCGTCTTTTTGCATCCCGGTCACGCGCCCAAAGCGCTGACGAGTGTCGATGAGAAGATCAACCTGCTCGACGGCTGCGGCCTCGACGTGCTGTTTCTGCTGCCGTTCGACGAGCGCATCCAGCAGCTCGACGCGCAGGCGTTCCTCGAAGACGTGCTGATCCGGCAGCTTCGCACACGGCTGCTCGTCGTCGGCGATAACTGGCGCTTCGGCAAGGAGCGCACCGGCGATGTGACGCTTGCCAAAGCGGTGCTCGCGCCGGCGGGCTGCGCGTTCGAAGTCCAGTCGCTGCTGCTGCGCGACGGCCAGCGGGTTTCGAGCTCGCGCATCCGCGAGCTGATCGAGCAGCGTCAGTTCGTGCAAGCCGACGAATTGCTCGGCTCGCCGTTCACGTTGCACGGCATCGTCCGAGGGGGAGAGGGCCGTGGACACGTGCTCGGATTTCCGACCGCGAACCTCGAATTGCCGCCCGCGAAGCTCGTGCCGCCGCCCGGCGTCTACGCCGCCACCGCGCGCCATGATGGTGTGGATTTCGCCGCGGTCGTGAGCATCGGCGATAAACCGACGTTTGGCGGCCACGACATGGCGGTCGAGGCGTACCTGCTCGATTTCGACAAGAGCATCTACGGCGAACAGCTCGCGCTGCGTGGCTGGCGCTTCCTGCGCAAGCAGCAGCGCTTCCCCGACGCCGCAGCGCTCGTCGCGCAGATGAAGCGCGACGTTCACGCCTCGCGCCAAACATGATGGAGCGGTCGAATTCATTCGACCGCACGAGGGGAGATCATGAAGACATCCGCATCACTCAAATTAGCAGCCGCGCTCGCTCTTCTCGTCCAGTTCGGCGCCTCGACGGCTTCGGCGGACACAACGTCCAGCGCACCGCCGACGATGGCCCCTCCGCAGAAATACACATGCACGATCGATCCGCAATACGGCCGTGGCCGTCAATGGACCGGCAGCCTCGCCATTTCAATCGATCCAGCGGGCAACGTCACCGGCAAGTACAAATCGACTTCGACGATCCCCGACCCGTTCTACAGCGAGAACATCAAAGTGACCGGACACGAGAAGGGCAAGCAGATGGAGCTGGTCTTCCACATGGTCCAGCCCGCGACGTTCAAGATCGAAGGGCAGTTCTTCGGCTCCAACTACAACGGCACTGCGACCAACCAGAACGCGAACACGTTCAACTTCCTGGCGCAACGCCTGCATTAGATCTTACATCAGACGCTCATCACCAGATGAACGGTATCAGCCGGTGCTTTACTTTGGCTTGATACTCCACATAGCCGGGCAAGTTCTCGGCCAGGAACGCTTCTTCGTCGAACAGCCTCCACAAGAGCACGGGCAGAATCGCCGCGAGGACGAGCAGCCCCCACCATGAACCGAGCGCGATCGGGAAGCCTGCGAGCAGGATCACGCCCGCGGCATACATGGGATGGCGCACGATCGCGTATGGACCCGTCGTGACGACCTTCTGATCCGGCGCTACCTCGATGATGGCGGACGAGAACGAGTTCTCTTTGAACACGAGAAACGTGAGGAACCAACCGAGCGCGACAAGACAATCTCCGGCAATGGCGGCGGCCGCCGACATGTGCGACCAGCCGAAGCGATGATCGAGCGCCGGCACGACGAGCAGGCCCACAAACCCGGCAAAAGCGATCGACATGATGATCTTTTGGCTGGTCTCGTTCTCCGCAGCCGGCCCTCCGCTCATCCGGCGTTCCAAAAGCGCCGGGTCCTTCCTGACGAGATAAATGCCGACGGCAACCGACGTGAAGAAGTAAACAGCTAAGAATGTCCACGCCTGCCAGTAGTGAAGCGTCCACGCGGGGATGAAGATAAGTGCGGCCATCCCGAGCATGACGACGACGAGCGCGCCGAAGGGCTGCCGCCGTTTCACACGAGGTGGCGGTCGAACCAGTCGAGGATCGCTTCCAGACCAGCGACGCGCTGGCGCGGCGGCCCGCCGCGCGACAAACCGTGGTCGGCCTCGGGAAAACGCATCAGTTCGACCTTCTTGCCGGCCTGATACAGCGCGCTGAAGAGCTGCTCCGCCTGCTCGATCGGGCAGCGATAGTCCCGTTCGCCGTGGATGAGCAGCAGCGGCGTCGTGATGTCGCCGGCGAACGTGAGCGGGGAGTTGCGGCGATAGATGTCGGGGATCTGCGCCGGCGTGCCGCCCATCTCGACGTTGAGCATGCGCCCGACCTCGGACGTGCCCCACAAACTCTCGAGATTGATCGCGGCGCGCATCGCCACCGCGGCCGCGAAGCGCTTCGAATGCGAGATCGTCCACGCGGTGAGGTAGCCGCCATACGACCCGCCGGCGACGCCGAGCCTGCGTTCGTCGGTGCCGCCTTGGATGACCAGCGCATCGAGCGCGGCGATGCAGTCGGCCAACGCCGGCCCACCCCACTTGCCGAGGATCGCGGCGGCGAACGGTTCGCCGTAGCCTTGGCTGCCGCGCGGATTGCAATACAGCACGTCGTAGCCGCGCGCGGCCAGCAACTGGAACTCGAAGAAGAAGGCCTCGCCGTAGGCGAAGTGCGGGCCGCCGTGGATCTGCAGGATGCACGGCCGCGGCGCGGGCACATCGGACGGCAGATGCCATGCGTCGATCGTGCCCGACGGCGTGTCCACCGCCAGACGCACGGCTTCGCGCACACCGGCGTCATCGCACCACGCTTTGGTCTCGAAGGTGAGCCGGCGCAGCGCACCGCTGGCCGAGATGTCGTATAGTTCAGGTGGCGTCGATGGCGTCGAAGCGCAGCACACGAAACCGCCGGCGTATGGCGCGAACATCGAGACCGACATCGTGGACGGAGTCGCGGTGCGCACGCGCAGATTTCGTTCGACGACGAACACCCGCGTGGCGCCGCCCTGCGTGCCGAGCACCGCGATGCTGCCATCGGGCAAGAAACGTGGCGCGAACGGCGCGCCGGCGGTCCCGGTGTCGGTGGTCGTCCAGTCGCCGCAGGTCCAATCCTCAGACGGCGTGAGGCACACCGCTTCGCCGACGCCGGGATCGGCCGCGAAGAGTCGCTGGTTCAACAGACCGACCCAGCCGCGCGGATCGTCGCTGCCGATGCACACGATGCGCTCGCCGTCTGACGACCAGACGGGCAGCTGCACGTCGCCCCGCAGCGAGAGCAGTTTGCGCGGCGCGCCCTGATCCTTCACGGATGCGAACCACAACTCGCGCATCAGGACGCCGTCCGCGTCGGCGCCATGCTCCCCGGTGAACGCGATCCGCGTTCCGTCGGGCGACCACGCGGGCGCCGCCACGAAACCGGTCGCATCGGTCAGCGGCCGCGGCGCACCGCCGCCGGCAAGATCCATCAGCCAGATCTGCGGATACGAATCGTGGTAGCCGATGCCGTCGGCGCGGTAGCGTTGGCGCGTGATGCGCCGCCAACCGCGCGATTCGACGTCGCGCTTGCCTTGCCCGGAGACGGCGACGGCCGCGATGAAGCGGCCATCGGGCGACACGGAGAATTCACCGATCGAGCCGTCGATCGCCGGCAGCGGATATGCCTCGCCGCCGGCCAGCTCGATGCACCACAGCTGCATCGCGCCGCTGCGATCGCTCAGGAAGAAGAGCTTCGAGCCATCGGCCGACCACGCGGGCGATGCGTCGCGCGCGACGCCGCGCGTCAGCACGGTCACCGCCGAGGATTTGAGATCGACGAAACGCACGCTGCCGCGGTAGGCGTTCGCGGCCTCGTCCGCCACGGTCCGCACGTAGGCCACGCGCTGGCCGCTCGGGTCGAGCGCGCAACCGCTGACCACGGGCAACGTGAGCAGATGCCCCGGCGTGAGGCGGCCCGGTGCTGTCATGTCAAAAGGCTATTGGTAAGGTCGCAGGGCCTTCCTGCACGAATCCGCGCACACATGTATCACGACGGCAACCGCTTCTTTCAGGACCGCTTCGACACGCGCAGGCTCGCCGACCGCCTCGAGGAGCGCCTCGTGCTTGACGCGATCGACGAGGAGGACAAGCGCTTCATCGAAGCGCGCGACATGTTCTTTCTCGCGACGGTCGACGATGCGGGGCTGCCGAACTGCTCGTACAAGGGCGGAGATCCCGGCTTCGTGCGCGTCGTCGACGAGCGTACCATCGCATTCCCGAACTACGACGGCAACGGCATGTATCTCTCGATGGGCAACCTGCGCCGCAACCCCAACGTCGGCATGCTGTTCATCGACTGGCAAGAGCCGACACGCCTGCGCCTCAACGGCGAGGCGCGCATCGAGCTCGACGACCCGCTGCTCGCCGCCTATCCGGAAGCGCAGTTCATCGTGCGCGTCGCGGTGCGCGAGCTGTTCCCGAACTGCGGGCGCTACATCCACACCATGAAGCTGGTCGAACGCTCCCGCTTCGTGCCGCACGCCGACACCGCAACACCCATTCCGGATTGGAAGCGGCGCGATTTCGCCAAAGATGTGCTCGCGGCGCACGATCCGGCCAATGCGAAGCAGACGTAGTCGCCCGACTACTTCAGGATATTGATGGCGCGCGCAGCGACGACCACGATCGTCACCAGCGAGATCGAGCTTTGCAGCATCATAAGGATCTTGCCCCGCGGCGTGAGGGGCAGCGTGTCGGTCGGACTGAACGCAGTTGACGTATTGAACGCCAGCGAGAAATAGTCGACGAACGTCGGGGACCAATCAGGCGTTGCGCTCCGGGGATTGGCGACCTGGGTGAATAGATAGTCGCTCTCGCCCCCTTGTCCGTGCTCGCGCGCATCCGGTCCGCCCCGATCTGTCAGCCAGTATACCAGCGCGAACAGAACGACGTTCGCCACCCACGCGGCGACTGACGACGTCAGCAGCGTGATCGGGGCGATGGCGTTCGGTTCGAAAAGCATCGTGTACACGAGTCGCGTCACGGTGATCACGTTTGTGACGATGCCGAAGAGCGCGGCGGCGAGCAGCGCGATCCGCTCGATGCGCAGCCATCGGGATGCATGGCCGGAGAATTCCACGCCGGCCAACGGCACGAGCATGACCGCGCCTAAGGCGTATGGCATCCACCTCGGCATCACGGCCAAACGCGCCGGCAGCAGCGCGAGCAGCACCAACACGAAAATCACGGCGAGCGCGGCTGGCCAGCGCGACTCGAAGCGCGCGGTCATCCCCGGCGAACCGGTCACGATTGAGACGGTGCGGCCGTTATCTGCGGCGTGATATCCTCGGTCTCTTTGCCGAGCGTGAACGTGATGAGGATGCGGATCGCGACGATCGCGGCCAACTGGCCGATCTCGGTCCACGAGGGCGACACGCCCGTGCGCAGGATGTCGCTTGCGATGAGGAAGTCGAGCGCGAGGGAGAGCCATCGGCCGAAGCGCCAGCGGATCGCAGTGATGCCTTGGTGCACCTGGCGGAAGTGGACGAAGGCGACCGCCGAACGGATCAGCGCTTCAATCGTCGCCAGCCCGATGATGACTGTCGCGCACGCATCGGTGAGATTGGCGATGAAAAGCGTCGCCCGTGCGATGGTGTCTTCCACGCCCGCTAGGTTAAGCCAGGGCCTGCGGAAATCTTCCTAACGCGTCCAGACGGCGTCGACGACGTCGTGCGCGATGACGCGATTCCGGCTGTCCGCGAGGTCGTTGTTCGCACCGATCGCCAGTACGTCGCCGCCACCGTCCACCGCGACCGCGAGGCCCGGAGACCAATGCGTGCCGTCAAGCGAATACTGCGGCTCTTCGCTTGAGTCGTGGCCGATGTACGCGATCATGCCGTCGCCCGCGACCAGGCCATGCAGGCAGACGCCGGGCCTGATCGTCTTCGCGCTTGACGAATCGACGATGAACAGCCGGGCCCGCGGCTCGGCCGAATAGACGTGCGCATCCGTGCGATAGTACATCGGGCACGTCTGATCGTCGCCGGCGAGGGCCAGGCGGCTGTCCGATACGAACCCGGCCATCTCGTGCGTGTCGACGCTGATATGGACTCTCGTGTCGCGCAGCGTGGCCGCGGGCTGATCCAACTTGAACACCGCGACCGTGCCGTTGCCGTCGGCCTTCAGGCACGCGACGTAGACGCCATGCGGCGAGATCGCTAACGGTTCGCAGCGTCGTACGCCGGAGAACATGGCCTGTCTCGAGACGTGCACGCTGGGCCGATCTCGCGCGACGAGTTCGCCGGCCAGTGTCGGGCGCTGCACGACAAGACCGTCGTGGCGCACCTCGATATTCAGGCGGCCATCCGGGTGGTCCGAAGGGTGCATGATGTACAGCGTGCCAGCGATGGGCGGGGCGGCGGTGGCGGCCACGGCCGTAGGTCGCACGCCGCAGCCTGTGCATAGCAGGCATGCGAACATGCAGATCGCCCCCAAGGTCATCTTCATGCGTTGCTGCTTTTCTTCTTGGACCGCCGAGGCGTTCCTCGCCCCCGCCCCAGAGTGTGACGATTGCGCACAGCCCGCAGCGCTCCGTGAGGGTGAACTCCGTCCACAAGGTGAAAACCGCGAGCCAGATCCATACCGCAAAACCGAGGACGGAGCATCGATGGACGCAACAACACTGCGCGACATCCAAGGGCCGATCAAGGACAGATATCGCGCGGAGCCGGGGGCGGCCCTCATCAAACTGCGCGCGCAGGGCCGGGTCGACGATCCCGAAGGCCTCAGCTGCTCGGTGGAGACCGGCCGCGCGCTGGTCAAGGCCGGGCTCCATCCGGCGACCGGAGGCGACGGCTCGCTTGCGTGCTCGGGCGACATGCTGCTCCAGGCGCTTGTCGCGTGCGCGGGGGTCACGTTGCGGGCCGTCGCGACGTCGACCGGGATACCGTTGAGCGGCGGCGAGATCGTCGCCGAGGGAGATCTCGACTTTCGCGGCACGCTGGGCGTCGATAGAGATGCGCCCGTCGGCTTCCAGAAGATAGTGATGCGCTTTGCGCTCGAAGGGGATCTGAGCGCGGAACAACTCGCGACCTTGCAGAAGCTCACCGAACGTTACTGCGTCGTGTATCAGACGCTCGCCGGCGGCGTCAAGCCGCAGACCGAATTCAACCGCAGGAAAGGATGAACACAGATCGATGCCACGCTACGTAGTCGAACGAACGTTCAAAGATGGTCTGACCATTCCGACGACCGATGACGGCGCCAAAGCCTGCCGCTCCGTCGTCCAGAACAACGAGGTCGTCGGCGTCACCTGGGTGCACTCGTACGTGTCGAAGGATCACAAGAAGACGTATTGCATCTACGACGGTCCGGACGAGAAGGCCATCAGGCTGGCGGCCGAACGCAACGGCCTGCCTGTCGACTCGATCTCACAAGTCAGCGTCCTCGATCCATATTTCTACCACTAGGAATAGATGAACAGCTCCGGGCCTTTGCCCTCAGGCACGGTCACGTTTGTATTTACCGACGTTGAAGGCAGCAGCCAGCGCTGGGAAACGCATCGCGAGACGATGAAGGCCGCCGTTGCGCATCACGATGCGCTGATGCGTGCGACGATCGAGAAGCATCGGGGCTACGTCTTCAAGACCGTCGGCGACGCGTTCTGCGCCGCCTTTCACACCCCGCTCGACGCAGTGAAAGCCGCACTCGAGGCGCAGCGCGCTCTCGCGGATGCGGACTTCTCGGCCGTTGATGGGCTGCGCGTCCGCATCGGCATCCACACCGGCCACGCCGACGAGCGCGACGGAGACTACTTCGGTCCAATGGTCAATCGCGTCGCGAGACTCATGTCCGTCGGCCACGGCGGGCAGACGCTCGTGTCTGCTGCGACGCGCGAGCTCATCCACCACGACCTTCCGGACACCGCGACGCTGACGAACCTCGGCTCTCACCGCTTCCGGGACCTCACGCACACCGAACAAGTCTGGCAACTGAGCGCCGCCGACCTCTTGAACGAGTTCCCGCCGCTCAAGTCGCTCGATGCGTTGCCGAACAACTTGCCGATCCAGCCGACGAGTTTCCGGGGCCGCGAGCACGACCTCAAAGAGGTCAAGTCCCTGCTCGACAGACACGCGTTGCTGACCCTGTCCGGCGCGGGTGGCGTCGGCAAGACGCGGCTCGCGGTGCAAGCAGGCGCACAGCTCCTCGACCGCTACGCCGACGGGGTGTGGCTTGCAGAGCTCGCGCCCATCAGCGATCCGGCCCTGGTCTCAAGCGTGATCGCCAAAGTGTTGAGCGCGAGCAAGCCGGAGGGGTATGGTGTCGACGGGCCGATTCCGCAATGGCTCAAACGCAAGCAGCTGTTGCTGATCATCGACACGTGCGAGCACCTCTTGGAGGCGGTTGCCGCATTGGCCGATGCGATCTGCCGGTCGTGCCCCGACGTACGTATCTTGGCCACGTCGCGCCAGGCGCTCGGTATCGTCGGCGAGGCGTTATATCGGCTGCCTTCGCTTGCAGTGCCCGAACCGGTCACCCGGCTACGGACCGAAGAAGCGCTGCGATACGGCGCGATCGCGCTGTTCATCGACAGAGCCTCGTTCGCCGACACGCGCTTCGAGCTCACCGACGACAACGCGACTGCCGTCGCCGAGATCTGCCGGCGCCTCGATGGCATTCCGCTCGCCATCGAGCTCGCCGCGGCGCGCGTGAAAGTGCTGAGCGTTCCCAACCTCGCGCAACGCTTGAACGAGCGCTTCCGGGTCCTGACCGGCGGCAGCCGCACAGCCTTGCCTCGTCAAAAGACGCTGAGCGCGCTCATCGACTGGAGCTACGATCTGCTTTCACCGCAAGAGCGGACGCTGTTCGGCCGGCTGGCCACGTTCGCCGGCACTTTCACGCTCGATGCCGCCGCCGCCGTGTGTGCGGGTGACGGCATCGACGACGCGAACATGCTCGATCTAGTGTCGTCGCTGGTGGACAAATCACTCGTGGTCGCGGATACGGGCGGCGATCTGGAGCGCTACCGGCTGCTGGAATCGATGCGCGAATACGGGTTGGAGAAGCAGACGGCGAGCGGCGAGCGCGAGAGCCTTGCGCGCCGCTATGCCGAATTTTTCCTCGGCGTCGCACGAGAGGCCGAGACGAAGCTCGACACGATCCCGTTGAACGAGTGGCTTGCGCACCTCGATCCCGAGCTCGAGAACTTCCGCGCAGTCTTGGAGTGGTCGCTCGATAAGGGTCGCGACGCGGCGCTCGGCGGCGCGCTGGCCGGCGCGCTGGAGATGTTCTGGTGGCACGGCGGACTCGAGGCCGAGGGGCGGCGGTGGATCGGGGCGGCGCTGCGCCAGGTCGGCACCGGGGAGAACCCGGCGGTCGAGGCTCGGTTGCGTCAGGCCATGGCCGTTCTCACCTCTCGGTTCCTTTACTCGTAGGCCCCTTCTTCACGGAGATACGCAGATGAAAGAGCGCACCCTCGGTCTCAACGGCCCCGTCGTGTCGGCGATCGGTCTCGGCTGCATGGGCATGTCGGAGTTCTACGGCCCGACCGACGACGAAGAATCGATCGCGACCATCCATCATGCCATCGAGCTCGGCTGCAGCTTCCTCGACACGGCCGACATGTACGGACCGTTCAAGAACGAGATCCTGGTCGGCAAAGCGATCGCCGGCAAACGCGACAAGGTCTTCCTCGCCACCAAGTTCGGCAACGAACGAGGGGAAGACGGCTCGTTCCTCGGCGTCAACGGTAAGCCCGGCTACGTTCGAAAATCATGCGAGGATTCTCTCAAGCGTCTCAAAGTGGACACGATCGACTTGTACTATCAACATCGCGTCGACAAGACGGTGCCGATCGAAGAGACGGTGGGCGCCATGGCCTCACTGGTGAAGGAGGGCAAGGTCCGCTACTTGGGCCTGAGCGAGGCCGCGCCGGCGACGATGCGCCGCGCGTACAAGACGCACCCGATCACCGCGCTGCAGACCGAGTACTCGCTGTTCGCGCGCGACGTGGAGAGCGAGATACTGCCGGCGTGCCGCGAGCTCGGCATCGGATTCGTCGCCTATAGTCCTCTCGGGCGCGGCCTGCTCACCGGCGCGATCACCGACCCCACCAAGCTCGCCGACGGCGACGGCCGCAAGACCGAGCGCTTCCCGAGGTTCCAAGCCGGCAACTTCAAGCACAATCTCGAGCTTGTCGACGTGCTCAAGAAGATCGCGACGGCGAAGGGCATCACGCCGGCGCAACTCGCACTGGCGTGGCTCTTGCACCAAGGGCAGGACATCGTGCCCATCCCGGGCACGCGGCGTCGCACCCGCCTCGACGAGAACTGCGCCGCGGTCGACGTCGTGCTATCGAAAGAAGATATTGAACGCATCGACGAGGTCGCGCGTCCTGGCGCATTCGCCGGCCAGCGCTATGCGGACATGAGCACTGTCGACGCCTGAGGCCGAAGGTTCGCATTGCGGCGCGCAGAATTGCGCGGGTCATGAGCATAGACCAAAACGCGCACGTGCGCGACTATCTCGCCAACGAGCGCACCTATCTGGCGTTCGTGCGCACGGCGCTGTCGCTGATCTCCCTGGGGATCTCGGTCAACCGCTTCTCGCTCTATCTGATCGAGAAGAATGTGATCTCGATGGCGACCACCACCGGCCACACGTTGCGCAGCGCCGAGCAATTGGGCACCGGCATGGTGCTGATCGGAATATTGGTGCTGATCTGGGGCACGGTTCATTTCGGCCTGACCTATCGCGGCATCGAGCAGCAGAACTATCGCCCCGGCCAGGGACACGTATGGATCCTCAGCGGCATCATATTGATGGCGTCGCTCCTCGGCGCTGCGCTCCTCTTCGTCCGCTGAGCCGATCCTAAGCCCGGGGCCGCTACATCTTCATATTCATCTGCGGGCCGGCTTGCATCAGTTGGATGTGATTGATGATGCCGCGCCAGGCGTCCGTCCCGACGCCGAGGTGGCTGCGAAACGGGTACTGTAGTTCGAACAGCAACACGAGGATCGAGACCACGACGATTGTCACGGCTGCCGTCATCAGCATGTGCGCCCGCGGGTTGGCCAAGCCGAACAGCCAGCAGAAACAGACCACGCAGGTCGCGCCGATCAGCAGCACGAGCCATTCGAACCCTTCGACACCCGAGGTGTTGGACTCAAGCCTCCGAGACCGGTCGTCGTGGACCGCGGCGAGCTGCTGCATGGTCAGCGTCTGCGCGTTGGACTCTCGCGGATTGGCCGGTACGAACGAGCCGGCCGCGCCGATCGCATCCATGAGGATGATGTCGCCGTCTGGTTCGAATTCACCCTTGCGCATCAGCGGCCATTCGCCGTTCACCATCAGGTTCGCGTAGTCGAGCATATCGCGGCGCACGCTGGTGCGCTCCGCCGGCGGGAGGCCCACCGCCGTGTGCCACGCGTCGCCGGCTGCAGACGCCTCGACCGCGACGAGATCGCGCGCATCCGCGAAGTGCTGCCACACGACGACGGTGAGGAAACCGAGCACCACCGCGTAGAGCGTTCCGACGACGGAGATGATGAACCCGCCGACCTCGTTATGCCGGACGAAGCCGCTTCCGCCGAAATGCCGGTGCACGTAGAGCTGTCCGCCGCACGCGAACAGCAGCCCCATGGCGGCCGCGACGAGGAGCAAGATCACCGGGGGAATGCTATAAAGGAAGCTCATGATGTGAACCATTCGTCGGTCAGCGGCATGTTCCGGTTGGACGTCGCGACTCCATCCCAAGACACCCGAAAGGTGGAGAATATCATGACAGCAACTGTACTGGCAATCCTGCTCACGCTCTCAAGCCCCGCCGCGGTTCAGACGCCGCCGACCGACGCCGCTATCCTCCCGGTCAAAGCGGTCACAACGGTCACGACGATCACGACCCGGCCGCAGCCGGGCCTCGACGTGCACATCGCCCCGATCGACATCGCCGGCGACTTCCAGGCCAAGATGCTCGAGCTCAGCGGCTAGACCCCGCTGTAGTAGCGCGTTCTTTGAACGCGCACGGCACTATGTAGTCCCGCGCTCTTGAGCGCGGGACCTTTCTTGCGCCCGACGCCCGCCAAGATGTTGGACGCTGCATGTGAGCGAACGTCACTCATACAAGCGAGTAGGAGGTACATTGGGATGCTACTATCAATCCCGCGCTCCCTTGCGATTGCATTCTCCTCCGCCCTCATGGTGTTCGCCACCCCAGTGCCTCAGGTGCAGATGATGTCCGCTCAACATGTGTGCGGCGTCTACCGCGGTGTCGTCGAAAACGCAAGCGACCCCATGCACAAAGGAAGGGTCCAGTTGCGCGTGCCGCAGGCCAACGTCGACGGACTGTGGGCTTTACCTGGCCAGTCGGGTGCACCGCCGGCGGTCGGAGCGCAGGTGTGGGTGATGTTCGAAGGCGGCAACTCACAGTATCCCGTCTGGTTCGGAGCGCCGCCGCCCGGAGCGTAAAGAATGCCGGACGCAGTCTTCTGGTTGGTGTTGGGATGTCAGTTCATCGCGCTTTGGCTAAGCCGGCCGTACATGACTTTTCGGTTGGTGCCTTGGCTGGTCGGCGGCTCGTTTGGAGTTTCACTCCTGCTATTCTTGTCCCTAACCGTGCTTCAGGCCAACGCGCTACCGGTGCAGATAACAGCGCTCGCCGGCTGTATCGCGCTTGTGGTGATACCCCGGCTCATAACAGTGGCGGCGCGGCGCAGAATGGCCGACGTCGAGAACGTGCTGACGCTGCAACTGCCGTTCACCGGGCGATGGCGCGTAGCGGCTGCCGGTCCGGATCCACTGCTCAATCACCATCTCGTCGCAAGTGATCAGCAGTTCGCGTGTGATTTCGTTTCGCTCGACGGGTCGTTTGGCCGACCGATCCTCGCGCCCGCCGACGGCGCCGTCATCATGACCAGCGACGGGATGCCCGATCGAGCGCCATCGCCGAACGCAGACGATCCAAGCGTCGCGGGCAGGCCGTTCGGCAACTACGTCGTCATCCGCGTCGGCGACGCCTACGTGATCTTGTGCCACCTCAAAGAGGGTTCGATTTCGGTCAGGGCTGGCCAGCAGGTCGGCGCTGGCGAGCAGGTGGCTCAATGCGGCAACAGCGGCCGGTCGACCGGAGCGCACTTGCACATCCACGCTCAGAAGACGCCCGAGCCGGCCCCCTTCAAAGCTCAAGGAGTTCCAATCGCATTCCGCGATGGCGATGCGGTCCGCGTCGTCATCACGGGTGACGTGTTGACCGGTTAGTCCTACCTTCGCACCGGGATGAATGCCCACAATCGTCTCTCGCGCAATAGGATTCCCGCCCACACCAACACGCCCATGATGATCGGGAAAAGCACTTCGAAGAGAGGCGAGCCCGCGCGCAGTTGGATGGCGGTCGCGCCCCCGAGGTAGCCGGTGAGCAGGACCGCGCCCAACACCGCGGTGCGGGGAATCGCATAGATGAGAACGCACGCGATCTCGAGGATTCCGACGCCGGCAGAAAGGTTCATCGGAAAATCGAGCCGCCCCATCGCGTCGACGACCGGCCCCGGCTGCATGATATGCGCCACGGCGTCGAAGAGAAGAAACAACACGGAGAGCACCGTCAAGACTCGCCCCGTCCACACGATCGGCTTCATATCCCCTCCTACCTGACCTTTGGCCGGGCAAGGACCCGCTCGGCGTCGCGTTTGCCTTGCTCGATCGCGGCGTCGATGCGGTCTTGCTTATCGAAGTCGAGCACGGATAACCCAAGCGAAATCTCCGGACTGATCACTTGGATCGCGACGTAGCGCCTGTCCGGCGCGCGCTTGTCCGCAACCGCCTCATTGACCGCCGCCGCAAGCCGCAGATCGCGTTCGATCATCCGCTGCTGCATGATGTCGTGGCTGACCAGCGCGACGTCGGCGATGGACGAGAACTGCCAGTTGGGCGGACGCAGGTCGGGCCGGTCCATGTAGATGATGGTGACGTCGTCAGCGCCGGCGTGGATCGCCTGGCTGATCGGCGCGTTGCCCGTGACGCCGCCATCGACATACTGGCACGCGCCGCACGCCGCGTCCGAGATCGTGACCGGCGGGAGCGCGACAGGGATCGCGGACGACGCCCGGATCGCATCGAGGTAGTTCGACTCCGTCATCGCGTGGCTGAACGGTTCGCGATCCGCGAAGAACTTCGCGTCCTGCGCGGCGCCCGCGCCCACGAAATGATAGAACGCTTCCGGCCGTCCCTCGGTCAGGTTGGTCGCGGCCACCACGAATGTTCGTTTGAGCGACGTGAACGAGGTGTACGAGCCCAGCGCCGCTATGATAGGGTGCCAGTCCAACGCCCCAAGCACGTGCATGAAGGCCGACGGCGGACCGACTCGTGGATAATCCTGAGCCAGCTGCACGAGCGTGGCCGGCCGGCGCGATAAAGGGTCCTCGGAAAACTGCCGCAGATCGGACACGACTTTGACGAGCGCTTCGATCTCAGGCGCTGGGCGTAGCACGTCGAGCGAAGCGATCGATCTCCACGCCTGCTCGAGCTTATCCGCCTCGTCCTGCGCGACCAGCGCGCCGTTCATCGCGCCGATCGACGTGCCGCAGATGATGTCGAACGGCTCGTGCTGGAGCAGCGATAAGGCGGCACCCGTCTCGTATGCGCCGCGGGCGCCTCCGCCGCTGAGAATGAGTGCCCTCATGACGGCCAGCCCCTTCTCGCCTCAGGTCACAAAAGTCTTGCGGCTTGGCTCGGCAGCTTTTTCCACGCCGTCTGCGCTTTAGGCGGCAGCGAGTCCATATGCTTGAGAAACGTCGCAAGCTGCCAGATCTGGGTCTCGGTGAGCGACTTGCCGAAGGCTGGCATGCCGGTGAGGCGGATCCCATGGTCGATCTTCCAATACGTCTCGCCTTCGGGATCGTCTTCGACGCCGTGCTTGCCGAACTGCGGCGCGTGCTGATACAGTCCGGCGGCGATGTTCGAAGCCGCGCCGTCCGAGGCGCCATGGCACACCATGCAGTTATCGGCGTACAACTTCACGCCGGCCTCCAGGTTGGTCTCATCCAAAGGCACCGGATCGGGTTGCTTCGGGGCCTCGCGGGCGACGGTCGCGCGCAGCGACGTGCGCGCAGCCCAGCGCTCGAGCTTGCTGGGTTTGGCGTCCGCGTTGGCGGGCATGAGACCCAAGAGCACGGCTACGTAGGCGGCTGCGAGACCGATGACGAGGACTCCACACGCACCCAGCGCGACATATCGGATCATTGGGCGTCCCTTCCAAGCCATGACGACTGGCCCGGCATCATGGTAACTGATGCGCCTTGGAAAAGAGCGTGTGCCGCGATGAGAGCCAGGTTAGAGCCGCCAAGAAGTGAAGCGATCGCGCATGGATCCGACCCTGTACCTGCGGGCCCTAGGCGGACTGGCGAGCCTGGTCGTCATTCTCGCGGCATCTATTTTTATTCCGGCAGGCACGCTCCATTACCGGCAGGCGTGGGTGTTCTGCGCCGTGTTCTCCTCGTGCGTGCTGGCGATCACCGTCTACCTGATGCGCAAAGACCCCAAGCTCTTGGAGCGGCGCATGAACGCGGGTCCTGCTGCAGAGAAAGAGACGAGGCAGAAGATCATCCAGTTCTTCGCGTCGCTGTCGTTCATCTCGATCTTCGTCGTGTCAGGACTCGACCATCGCTTCGGATGGTCCGCGGTGCCGGTATCGGTGGTCGCGTTAGGTGACATCCTCGTCGCGCTCGGCTTCTACCTGGTGTTCCTCGTGCTGCGCGAGAACACGTTTGCCGCGGGGAACATCCAGGTCGTTCCGGATCAGCAGGTCATCGCGACCGGCCCATATGCGCTGGTGCGCCATCCGATGTACGGCGGCGCACTCGTCATGCTGCTCGGCATCCCCCTGGCGCTCGGATCGTGGTGGGGGTTGCTCACGATCATCCCCATGGTGCTGGTGCTTGTGTTGCGGGTGCTCGATGAAGAAAGGCTCTTGGCAAGCGACTTGCCGGGCTATCCCGAATATCGGAATCGGGTGAAATACCGCCTCGTGCCGTTGATCTGGTGACCGCGACCAAGCGTCAAGAGGCCGAGGGTACCCGAGCGCTCACGACTGGGACCATCCAGACCGCGTAGCCGAGCGGATCCATGATATTGGCGATCATCTGGTTGAAGTACGCCAGCGCCGACTCGCGCGTGAGCGGCGAGTACTCGGCGACAGCGTCGGCGTATCCATCGCGCCATGCTTCAAAGATCGACGCAACCGTGCCGCGCTCCACCCGAACCGTATCGACCACGATGTAATCCACCGTGATGTCCTCGAGCTTCATCGCGGCGAGGATGCCATACGAGTCGCGCCCGATGAACAGATCGGTTCCGGTCGCGGCGCCGAAGCTTCGCGGGACCACGTGCCAAAAATCGCTCGGGTCGAGAGCTCCGCGTTGGAAGTGGAGCATCCCGTAATCCTCGGGAATAAGATGAAGGTAGCCGCCTGGGTGGGTGACCCGTGCGAGTTCGGCGATGACGCGGTCGGGGTGCGGAATCGAGTGCAGCACATGGCGGCACACCGTCAGGTCGAAGCTATGGTCCGGTGCGCGCAGCTCGTACACGCTTTGGTGTTCGAACGACAATCGCGGCGCAAGACGGGCGTAGCGCGTCCGGGCTAGCTCCAGGTGGTGGTCGATGATGTCCACGCCGAGCACCTGCGCTTGGGGGAACAACTCCGCGAGCCGTGAGGAGATCTCACCCGTGCCGCAACCGGCATCGAGGATGTGCGCATTTGGCGGCAGCGCATAGCGCTGGTACAAGACGACTTCCTGAGGCCAGATCGCGCGCGCTTGGGCGTCCAGATTGCGCACCATCGATTCGTCGGCCATCTGCTTGCCCTGCGGGTTGAGGTCGTCCATCGGGTTAATTCGAAAAATACGCCTTGAGCGCTTCCGCCGTTCGCTTCAAGCCATCCTCGTAGTCCTTGGCATTGTAGTTCGCCCCGCCTTTGACGAAGTCGTGATCCGCGTCGGGGTAGATCGTCAGTTCGAATGACTTGCCGGCCGCTTGTGCTGCAGCTTGCAGCGCGCTATCGTAGGCCGCCGTGCAACAACCGTTCTGATAATTGTCTTTTCCCCCGGCGAGCACGACCACGGGCGTTTGCAATCTGCTCGCAAAGCCCGGCACATTGCGGATGAAGGAGTTTGCCGGAAACCACACCACGACGCCGGCCACTTGGTCGCCCCATTGCGTGCCGTAGTACAGCGACTCGCCGCCGCCTAAAGAGAATCCGACCAACGCGACCTTGCCAGGCAGGGCGTGCGGCATCGCCAGCGCTTCCTGGATCGCTGTTCTCACACCGGCGCCGTGCGTGCCCTCTTCGGCGTTACCATCGACCAGCACGACGTCGTATCCAAGCTGCGCGATGTCGCGGGCGACATCCGTGTAGTGCGCGGGGCCGGACATGCCCGAGGACAAGACGACGACGCGTCCCTTGCCCTGTGGCGGAGGAAACTCTTGCTGTGCGAGCGCGGCCGAAGCGCTGGTGGCCAAACAGACCATGCTGGCAATTGCAACGACGCGAGAGGAAACGGTCATGGGTCGACTCCCTTGGGGTTTCATGGAGCGCTCGAGCGCTCGAGCGCGGCGGCGTCGCCGAGATTGCTATTGCCCTCGAGGAACTTGACGCTGCTGAGCTCAGCCGCATGCGGTCCGGCGTAGCGCAGGATGTAGAGCCCATTTCGGACGTCCACGACGTAGATGAGACCATCCTTGATGATCGGATAGCTCCACATGATCGTTTTGGTCGGGCCGCGGCCCAGCGCCGGGTCCTCGGTCGCCACGGTCCTGAGCGCGTCAGGGAAGAAGGCGCCCGCGCGTACTGGGTGGGCAGCATCGCTGATGTCGGTCACCTGCAAGCCGCCCGAATGCCACGCGACGATGGCCAGATCGCGCAAGACGGTCGGATTGTGAGAGGAGTAGCTGGTGAATTGCTCCGTTGCCGCGTCGTCGTACGGACCGCCGCAGAACGACCGTTCGTCTTGCGGGATCTTGAACTCGCCGACGATCTTCGGGTGCGCCTGATCGGAGACGTCGATGAGGCGCTCCCAGCCCCACGGGCAGCCGAATTTGGGATCCGTGAACGTTCCGTACACCTCGTCGGTCGTCAGCACGAGCTGCCGCCCCGGCACCTTCACCGCGGAATGGCCATTCGCGCACGCCTTCTTGCAGTTGTCGGGCACCGCGTGCGGATCGGCCGGCGTTTGTCCCCAGATGGGGCGATTCAAAGGTGATGTGATGAGGTCGTCATTGAGCGAGAGCACCTTGTCCGGCGACGTATCTTTCGCGACAGCCGCCGTGTTCAAGATGAGGAATTGGCCGGCTTCCATCGAGAGAAACGCCCGAGTGCCGTCGACCGAGACGCTCATCGAGTGGACGAAGAGATTGCAATCGTACGGACCGCACGTATCGCGCGATGCCAGAGGATAGTCGGCTTGGTCCGTGCCTGGATAGAGGTTGTTCCAATTCCCTTCGGCGATCTCGACCACGCGCCCGCTCTGACTCGCTTTGCTGATATCCGCGACGATCAAGTTCGGCGAAGACGGATCTTTCGAGATCGTCGGCGTCGAGAGATAGAGCAGCGCCCTGTTCTTGTCGCCGGGGTCGACCCACAAGAACATCTCGTGCGGCTTGACCTGTTTGCCGGCCTGTGACGTCGGTACGTAACGCGAGATGAAACGAGGTTGCTGCGGGTCGGTCAGGTCGAAAAACGCGATGTCGAACGGGAACTGCGCGTCGCTGCCGCTTTGACAGGCATGGATCAGGTGGCTGCAGCGGAAGTCCATGACGAGCAGCAGCTTCTTGCCGGGCCAGACCCGCAGTTCGCGGGTGGTGACTCCGATATTGCCCGCATACGGCTTGCCGATCTCACCGACGACCTTCGGGTGCGCGGGGTCCACGATGTCGACGATGAGGACGCCGGGGTGCGGGTGAGGGCAATTGTCTCCGGACGGTGTGCCGGTGGCGCCGACGCAGATCGACGAGCTGTCCGTACGATTGCCGACGTACACGTAGTGGTCGTAGATGGCCAGCGCGGCGTTCATGCCGCGGTTGAAGAGCGGATCGTGCCCGACGAGCGTGACGTTGGATTCGGATGCCGTCGCGAACACTTCTGGCGCGGCACGATCAGCCATGGCGAGGCACAAGACCAAGGTGAGCACCGTTGCGAAAATGCGCGCCATCGTTGGGCGTTTGCGGAGGTACAGCACCGCCTCCTTCATGAAGCGACCCGACATGCAGCAACAACCGGCCGACGTGGCAGTCTTGGCGAGAACTCCCATACAGCGCGTACTCTGGAGTCTAAGCGACGCGCAGCGGTTGATGATCGCTCTTGTCATCGGACTCCTGATCGCCGCGTTAGTGCTTCGAACGGGATGGGAGTACACATTCCTGTGCGCGTATGTCGCTTTTACGGCATGCTATCTCGGGCTGCTCTTGCCCACGATGCTGAGCGGCGACCCGGCGTTGATCGAGGCGAGGGCGTCGCGCTCGCCTGTGAGCGAAAGGCGGTTGTTCGTCGTCGTGGTGGTGATCGCGTTCGTCAGCAACGCCGTCATCGGCGTGCTGTTGACATCCGTCGGTCACCGCGCCCACGGCGATGCGCAGCGCCTGCTCTGGCTCAGCGTCGCGGCGGTCGGACTATCGTGGACGCTGCTGCTAGCGAGCTTCTCCGTCTACTACGCGCGAGCGTACTTCCAAGGCTCTACCACTGGTGGGAGCCGCGGCGGCTTTCAATTCGTGGGGACGGCCGCGCCGGCTGCCGTCGATTTCTTGTACGTGGCCGCCACGATCGCGCTGTCCTACGCGATGAGCGACGTCACGGCCACGAGCTCCGCCATGAGGCGCATCGTCATGCTGCACAGCTTCGTCTCGTTTCTCTTCTATTCGACTGTGGTCTCCATCGGGCTCAACGCACTTCTGACTTCATAAAGATCGAGCATTGAAGCGAATAGCGCCCTTGGTATATGCGGCACTGGTGCTGCTCTTCGCGGGAACGAGCGCCGCCGCAGATCCGACGCCCGTGCCCTCGCTTGCTGCAAGCCCGGTGCCCAAAGACTTTGATCCATGCGGCGGTCCGCTCGAACTCCTGAATAAGATCGGCAGCGGAACCGCGTGCGTCTTCGTCCGGGGCGAAGCTGCGGTCACCGCTCAATATGGAAGCGCGAACATGCCCGCCACCACGCAGCTCAACTTCATGGCCAACACGCTCGATCTCTCAGAGTATGCGCACGGCTTCGCCTACCCAGCCTCGGTGATGTACGTCGGCATCACTCCCAGGGCGCAGATAGCGATCACTCTGCCATCGTTTGTCCAGATCAATTCCGGAAATCTAGGAACGCTCGCCGCCGGCGCAACCGATATGCAATTCGATTACAAGCAGATCGTCTATGTCAAGGTTCCTGAGCTCGACGTGGTCGCGGTTGATCTCGCGTACAAGGCGCCGACCGGATCGCCGGTGCTGCGGGGACCGGGGCCGGAATACACCATCGACCCTCTGGTCAACGTGACGCTGCCGCACAATTTTGGTCTTACGATCGCGGTACCAGTGAACAATGTCACTGTGAGTTGTTCAACATGCTCGAGCGCTTCGCGCGGTTGGAGTTTGTCGCCGCAGCTGACGCCGAGCTGGGAGTCGCCCGGTGGGACCCTGCTCTCGGTGTCTGTCCAGCATGACTTCAACCCGAGCACGACACCGGTCTCGTTCAGCGCCGGGCAGCTGATCGGGAGGCACTTCGAGTTTGCCGTGACCTATGGCGGCTTTCAGCGCACGTCGTCGCAAGCAGGGCCGTTCTTAGGCCTCGTGAGTGCGGCCAACATGGCATACCCGAGATTGCTCTCGCTAAGCGCGAACTATCTATTCGGCCGCAGTAGTCTGCCGGCTGCGCTCCAACAATGATGCGTAGGCCTATATCTCGCTTTCGCCCGTGTTCTTCGGCAGCGGCACGGTCACGCAGCGCACGTTGATCGTCTCGCGATCATTCGTCGTCGGTACGAGCCTCCAGCTCCAAGTGTAGTTCTCTGGGACGGTTAGTGTGCCGCAGATGCCTTGGGCTGGAGCTGGGAGTTTGGTGGTCAAAGCAAAAGAGCTGGTGCCGACGGGGGATTTGCAAGCATTCGTCGGCGTGGTATGAGCGCCGTGTAGCGTTACAAAACCGACGCTGCCCGTCGACAGATAATATGTGCGTTTCTGGATGTTGACGACGAGCCGAACCGCGGTGTCTGCGGAACCCGTTCCGGTTCCGCAACTCCCATCGTTCACGTTATCGGTGGTGTGGGCGTGTCCCTGATATTCCACGTCCCAAGGCTCGTTCACGACGGATGGTGTGTAGCCCGTGATCGTCAAACCAGTTGCGCGCACACGTTCTTGCACTATCCCACCCGGTCCGTAGACGGTGCCCGAATAGGTACCGTGATATGACAACACGTGGCCCCAGGCTCGCTGGACCGGGTCTATCAACGGCGCGAGCCTCGGCGTGGCTAACGGCACGACTGCCGGCGTCGGCGCCGGGCGGGCGAGAGATGTTCCGAAGACGACAACGAGCGCGCACGCGAAGCCGCAGAACATCGTCCAGTTTCTCTTGCTCATGGGGTTATTGACCGCTGACTGGTTGCAATTCCGGATTGACGATGTCGAGATTGGTGCCGCCACCGGTGCCTTTGAAGGTGATCGCAATCGTTAGTGAATTGACACCTGTTAGGTCGATATCGACGCTCGGGGTCGGATTCGGTTTCCCAAACACCGATTGGATCGAAGCGCTGCCCAGTGCCTTGCCGTCACCGGTGAAATCGACCGTGATAAGCGGGTAGATACCCGGTATGTCTTGCGTGTCGTCCAGGCCGATCATCGCAGTCAACTTTGTGAACTTGTGATTGAGCGCCCACGTCGCGGTAATGGTTTCATCCTTGACCGCGTGAAAGAGCAGGCTCTTGTCATATTCTTGCCCATTGACCTGGGTGGGCCGATCCCACTGGTTGGCTTGGGTACCTGTGTTTGTGATAATCGTCTCGTGGCTGTTCACGCGGATCCCGTCGTAATAACCGCCCTTGGGATTGCCCTTCAATCCGGACGGCTTGAAAGGTAGGTCGGAAAGATAGACGACATCTGCGGCTTGCGCGATTGCCGTTATCGAGATTGCCACGAATGCGAACACCGCGAGTACCGAAAGTATGGTTCTCATGCCATTCTCCCCTTGATGCAGACGGCGTTCGGTCTTCGATCGTGACGGTCCCGCGGGGACTTGCGGCTCGTGCGGGTTCTTGAAGCGCCTTATTTTTCAAGCGCTCGCAGGGTCGCGAAGATCTGCTCTAGTTGTGGAGGGTCGAACTAATGTTCCAGTCTTGAAAACGCGACGCGTGGCCAATTCGCTTCGAACGTCGGCCACTCGAGCGTAAATGGCGAATTCCTTCACCGTGGCTTCACACGGAGCGTATAGCGTGAGTATCGCAGGTTAGGCGGGTTGCGCGATATTGGCAGGCGTTTTGGAGCCGAGTCGGCAACCGCCGATGACGAATGAAACAAAGGAGTCAAGTCGATGAGTGAAGGCAGCGCCAAGGAAGCGCTCGATCAGGCACGCGAGCACGCTCAGGCTTTCAACAAGAAACTGCAAAGCTTCGCGGCTGAGGATCTCGAGCAGACCCGTGTCGATATGGCAAACGCGCAAGCGGAGGCACAAAAGATCGCCAACAACATCAAGACGTTGGCAGAGCATCAGCATGCTGAGACGAAAATCCACCTGAAAGAAGCGCAGACCGCGTTTGAAGAGACGGCAAAACGCGCGAAAGATTCTGCCGACGCCCGCGGGGCCGATCTGAAGGCAAAGGTTCGCGAGGCGCAAGATCGAGCCAAAGCGGGTGTTGAACACCTGACCGCGGCGGTTCGCGCGCAGGGCGCGGCCCACGCGAACCCTCCAAAATGATCGCCGTGTGCACGCGGTAAGAAGCGCCCTAATCGTCTTTCTCGCCCTGGGAATGGCCGTCGTCGCGGTGACCGGATCAACAGGCGCCGCGACGACAAGCCCGGCTTCTCCTGGCTTGCCGCTTGCCCAACCGTCCGGGAATCTGACCGCGCCCGACGTCGTCGCCCGCGTAGTCGCTACACGGCAGGGCCTTAACTCCTTTTCAGTCCCGATTCATTTCAATCTTGTCGTACACAAAGGGGTCAGCGTCTCCGCGCAACTCGACGCAGTCCGCTACTTCCAAAGCCCGGACAAAGACATGCTGGTCATGCAGTCGATGCCTCCAATGGCTAGGAAGTTTCGTAACATCTACACCGGTGTCGGGACGCCTGAGACATGGCTCGCACAGTACGATGTCACATTCGCCGAAGATCAGGTCTCGAATTCGCAAAGCTACAAGCTAAAGGGCGTGCCGAAAGGCACGAGCAGCGTCGGCATCTCGTACGTGCTCTTGGATGTAGCCAGCGACACGTTCGCCCCGACTTCAGCGCACGTGTTCTACAGCAACGGAGGCACGGTCGCGCTGCAATTCGAGAACGAAGCGGTGAACGGAATCTACCGGCTGCCCGCGCTTGAGACCATCGACATCGCATTTCCCGACTACAAAGTACACGCGGTTGCGCACTACGGCGCATACGAGATCAATGCGCCCATACCAGAATCGATCTGGCAATCAAGTCCTCAGCCGCTGCCGACGTGATGGGCTGGCTGCTCAGGCCCTAAGGGCGCGGGATAGTCTGCAGCATGAGCAGAGTGGCCGACTGCTGGGACATCTGAGCTTCGGAACATCCTAGCAAGCGCACTGCCTCGGCGCTTCGGCGCCGGCGGCGTCATCGCGACCATCGGCGGTAGGTTCGGCGGCTGGCCTTCTTTGTGCTCAATGGAAAGCCAGAGTTCGCCTACGCGATTTCGAATCAGCTGAAGCATAAATATCGAATCGCCGCTCCTCAAGCGCTGACGCCCGATAAGCATTCCGTGCGCGTTGACTCCGTGTATGACGGTGGCGGAATCGGTGAGGGCGCGACCGTGCGGACGAGACCTTCGATGTCGGCGAGGACACGGGGACGCCCGTCTTGGAGGATTATCTCGACAAGATGCCTTTCTCGTACAGAGGAACCTTGCACAAGCTTCTCGTCGTGCTCCAACCAGACAAGCTCAGCGAAGAGGACAAGCAGCGGCTCCTTGCCGAGCTGGCGCGAGCGTCCATGGTAGTTCACTAGCGGTAACGGGCTGAAAACGAATGGACCGTCACGCTTTGGGAGGATTCATGCGGAGGGATGGGGGGAAGAAGGTTAGCACACGACCGTTGACGGGTACACTTGGTCAGGAGCTGTTCTTGTGTCGAGGAGGTGCCGGAAATGAAGACGATGACATGTAGAGAACTCGGCGGAGCGTGTGATCAAGAGCTGTCAGCCAACTCATGGGACGAAATGGTCCAGACCATGACGAAGCACGTGATAGCGAAGCACCCTGACGTGGCCAAACAAATGGAAAAGATGCACAACGAGGACCCTAGCAAATGGGGCAAGGAGATGAAGCCGAAGTGGGACGCGGCTCCCGAAGTTCGATCTAGCGCCGCCAATTCCACCCGCTAGACCGGGGAACGAAACAAGAAAACGCGCAGCCCCTTTGACTAAGAGGCTATGCGTTTTTCCTGTGGCCCGAAAACTTGCGGGGGATGGATTCGCGCACCTCGCAGCCAGCGGGAGCCAACAATCCCCGCATGCTTCACTTTCCGCAAAGCACTCGGCGGCGCAATTGTTACGATTGCGCTGCTGTTAACACCTCGACCCACTTCGGGTCAGGCGGGGCTGCGGCGTCGTAGTTGTCGTGCCAGTTCCACCACTTGTAGGGCGGGGTCTGGGGGTAGCCCTCTGGCGAGTCCTCCCAAGTCTCCTGACGGCCGAACGGCGTGATGTCGAGGTAGCTCCAGGTGGTCCCCATCGCCTCGTCGCCGCGGGCGTTGATGAAGTAAGTGCGGAATGCCCGCTCGCCGTCGCGGAAGAACACGTTGTGGCCGTGCCATTCATCGACGCCGAAGTCCGTGTCGAAGCTGTCGGTCATAGTATACCAGGGCATCTCCCAGCCCATCCGCGCCTTTACGCGCGCGATGTCCGCCTGTGGCGCGCGTGAGGCGTAGGCGAGGGTGGTGTCGCGGGCATTCAGATGGGCCAGCTGGGCGACCTGGTCCGCGCCCAGGGAGCAGCCGCGGCAAGCGTGCTCGGGCCACCCGAACACCCCAGGTTCGAAGAAGGCGCGATAGACGATCAACTGGCGGCGGCCCTCGAACAGATCGAGCAGGCTTACCTTGCCCTTGGGTCCGTCGAATTCGTACTTCTTCTCGATGGCAACCCACGGCATCCGCCGACGCTGGGCGGCCAACGCGTCACGGGCGCGGGTCAATTCCTTCTCTTTCACGAGCAGTTGCTGGCGCGCAGCCTCCCACTCCTGTGGTGACACTACTGGGGGTGTCTTCATTGCGAGATCTCCATCTTCCGATTCAGGTCCAAACTCATGCGTTAGGGGTGCGAGCGCCGTGCGACCTTCGCGTGGGCCGCATCCGCGACCTCGGTCCAAATGTGGTCGCGGATCGATATCGGCCAGTAGCGCGAGAATAAGGCCCTCCCTCATGGTGGAGAGAGCGAGCTACCAGTGCATTTGCGGAGAGTTTAAGAGGCTGATAGCGGATATGACAGACTAGGTTCCCGCGAGTAGCCAGCCGAAGTAGACCTCGATGCAACCCGAGCGTGGAGCTGAGGCCAAAGCTGAGGGTCCCGTTACTTTGCCTACGGGTACGGTCACGTTCTTATTCTCCGACGTAGAAGGTTCCACGCAGCGTTGGGAAGCGCACCGCGAGGCTATGAAGGCTGCTGTTGCGCGTCATGAGCAGCTCATGCGGGCCGCAATCGAGCAACATGGCGGCTACATCTTCAAGAGCATGGGCGATGCATTCTGCGTCGCCTTTCCCACCCCACCGCAAGCCCTTCGGGCCGCGGTCGACGCTCAGCGCGCCGTCGCCAGAGAAGACTTTTCAAGCGTTGACGGCCTGCGCATACGCATGGGCCTCCACACAGGCTATGCGGAGGAGCGCAACGCCGACTACTTCGGTCCGGCCGTCAACCGCGCGGCGAGGCTCATGTCTATCGGCCACGGCGGCCAGGTGCTCCTATCAAGTTCCACTCGTGGACTGGCCCATAGCGATCTTCCCGAAGGCGTGTCGCTCGTCGATCTCGGCTCGCACCGGCTCAAGGATCTTACCGAAGCAGAACAAGTGTGGCAGCTGACGATTGAAGGTCTGTCCGCAAGCTTTGCGCCGCTTAAGTCACTCGATACGATTCCGAACAATCTCCCCATTCAACCGACAAGTTTTCGCGGCCGCGAGCACGATCTCGAGAAAGTGAAGGGCCTGCTAGGTCAGCACAAGTTGTTGACGTTGTTCGGCTCAGGCGGTGTCGGCAAGACGCGGCTGGCGTTGCAGGTCGGAGCAGAGGTGCTCGACCAGTATCCGGATGGGGTCTGGTTGGCGGACTTTGCCCCCATCACAGACCCGGAGCTTGTCTCGAGCATCATCGCAAAAGAATTGGGCATGACCCAGGTGGAGGGCCGCCGAGTTGACGAGTCCATTGTGCAATGGCTCAAACGCAAGAAAATGCTGCTCGTGCTCGATAACTGTGAACACGTCTTGGAGACTGTCGCGGCTATCGCCAACTCGATCCTGCGTGCTTGCCCCGATGTGCGGATGCTCGCCACCTCGCGTCAGGCGCTTGGCGTCAGCGGTGAGCAGGTTCTGCGGCTTCCCTCGCTGGACGTGCCGCACAAGATCGTCGACCTCACGCCCGAAGCGGTGATAGAATTTGGGGCCGTAGCCCTGTTCGTCGATCGCGCTCGGTCGGTAGACGCCTCCTTTACGCTCACGAGTGACACAGCGCCCATCGTCGCCGACATATGCCGGCGCCTCGATGGTATTCCGCTGGCCATCGAGCTTGCTGCCGCGCGCGTGAAAGTGCTCAGCATTCCGAACCTCGCGCAACGGCTCAACGAACGGTTCAAAATCCTCACAAGTGGGAGCCGTAGTGCGCTGCCGCGCCAGAAGACTTTGAGCGCACTTATCGACTGGAGCTACGACCTGCTTAGTCCGCCGGAGCAGATGCTGTTCACGAGGGCGGCGATCTTTGCCGGTGGCTTCAGCCTTGATGCGGCGACGGCGGTGTGCGGCGGTGAAGGCCTCGATGAGATCGAGGTTTTGGATGTGCTCTCATCGCTGACCGACAAGTCGTTGGTCGTGGCCGACACCTCAGGAGAGCAAGAACGCTACCACTTGCTTGAATCTACTCGCGCCTACGCCCTTGACAAGCTTATCGCCGCAGGGGAGCGCGACCGGCTGGCGCGCGCGCACTGCGAGTACTTTCGCGATAAGGCGGAGGAAGCCGACAAACGCTTGGGAGTAGGCTCGACTGCGGCATGGTTTGCGGATGTGCAACTGGAGCTGGACAACTATCGTGCTGCGCTTGAGTGGGCGCTTTCTCAGGGAAATGATGGGGTGGTGGGCGCTGCCATCGCCGGTGCTCTTCAGTACTTCTGGCGGCGAGGGGGCCTTGCCGTCGAGGGCCGCTACTGGGTTGAATCTGCGCTCAAGCGCCTGAACGCCTCTGAAAACCCGAAGGTTTCAGCGAGGTTGTGGCTCGCGCTCGCGGGGCTTCACTCGGCCCGGCGTACCTGCGAAGCCGCTGAGCAAGCGGTTACTCTTTACGAATCTGTCGGCGACGGTCACGGCGCGGCCCGCGCGCTTAGCAGCCTTGCCTATGGCCTTTCCCAGATGGGCCGCATTGACGAGTCGGACGAGACCAGCAAACGAGCAATCGCGGCACTGCGCGAGTACGGGGATAAGCAAGGTGTGGCGGGTTGCCTAAGGCAGCAAGCGAGTAACACGGCATATCGAGGTGCAATCGCCGAAGCGCGCGATTTGTATGCGCAGGCGCTGGCGCTCTATAAGGCGCTTGGGAACGAAAGCGGAGCTGCGGTCGTCCTTGCAAATCTCGCGGAACTTGAGTTTAAGAACGGGCACCCGGAAGAGGCCCTGCGCGCGGTGAGCGAATCGCTTGAGATGGATCCGCGTCGCGG
>DATFYX010000010.1 GCA_035314825.1 Candidatus Eremiobacteraceae bacterium | reverse complement strand
CGCGCGTCACGCTCATGCACGGCGCGCGATCCAAAGACAAGCTCTTCGCGATCAGCGGTATGTCGCGCGCCGAGCTCGACGACAAACTCAACCGTTTGCGCTAGAGGAACTCGGACTCCCACATCGCCTTGTCGTCGGCCTCGAGCACGTCGAACAGATTCGTCAGCTCGCGCTTTTTGGCCACAGGGTAACGCCGGTGAAAATCATCCGGATCCTTGACGCCGGCGGTGGTCAGGTTCTCGAAATGCTCGTTGACCTGCTTGTACTTGCCGGTGTCGGCGTGCTCGCGCAGCCACTTCGCGACGTCCTCGTCGGAATTGGCGCGCCGTACCGCCTCCAGCAGATCCGCTTCCCTCACGCCGATCATCTCGAGCATGCGCGTGCTGAACCCAGGGATCTTATAGGGGCCGAGGTTGCCGCCAGGCAGACTTGCCCGCAGCTTGTCGATCGTGCGCGGCACCAGCACGACGCCGTCCAGCCGCTCCCGCGGCGAGCGCGGCGGGTGTTTGGTCAGATCTAATGGTTCCATGAAGCGGACATGCGCGCGACCCGCCGCGCTTCCCTGTCACGCCGCGGCCGAAAAGCCGATATAGATAGGTAAGATGACCCCCAAAATCGCCGGTATCGCAGTTGCCGCGGCCATCGCGTTCGCCGTCGGCTGCGCCGGAAGCGGGGGCGTTTCGGGGCTGCCGCCGATCAACAGCGGAGGCTCCACACCCACCCCCGTGCCCACCGGCAAGGTCGCGCTCAACGACCTCGGCGCGGGCACGTACCTCGGCTTTGAGGGCGGCCTCTATCCCAACGGCGCCAACAATCCGCCCCCGGCGCAGGATACGGCGGGCATGTCGCACGCAGCTGCGGTCAGACCGTTGGACGCAAGCGGCAACCCGAGTGCAAGCGGCAAGATCGTCTTGCTCTCGATCGGCATGTCGAACACGACCGACGAGTGGTGCGGCGGCGGCGACGCGGCGCCGTGCGTCGCTTCCACGTTCACGGCGCTGGCACAGTCGGGCGGACTCAACAAAGCGCTGGTCATCGCGGACGGCGCGCTCGGCGGCCAAGCCGCGCCGTCATGGCTCAATCCGTTTTCACCGCCTGCGCCGTGCCTCTCACCGCAGGTCGACGGATATTGCACCAACTACGATCGCGTCGCCAACGTCGTCTTGCCGCCGCTCGGGGTGACCGAGAAACAAGTCCAAGTCATCTGGCTCAAAGAGGCCGACGAGAATCCGACGATCTCGCTTCCATCGTCATCGGCCGATGCCTACACGCTGGAAGCCAATCTCGGGCACATCGTGCGCGCCGCCAAGCAGCGCTATCCGGATCTGCGGATGATCTTCTTGTCGAGCCGCACCTATGGCGGCTACGCGACGACAAGCCTGAACCCCGAACCCTACGCGTACGAATCTGCATTCGCCGTGAAGTGGCTCATCCAAGCGCAGATCAACCAGATGCAGAACGGCACCGTCGATCCGATCGCCGGCGATCTGAACTACAACAACGGCACCGCCCCATGGCTGGGTTGGGCTGCGTACCTGTGGGCCAATGGCACGACAGCCCGCTCTGACGGACTGATCTGGTGCAACGGCCAAGCCGGCCCGCCATGCAACGGCGAACAGGACTATCAGTCCGACGGCACCCACCCGCTCAATCCCGTGGGCACGGCCAAGGTCGGCGATCAGCTTCTCAATTTCTTCAAGACGTCGCCGTACACGGCGTCGTGGTTCTTGTAAGCGCACTCTAAGCCGCGCTTCATCCGGTGCTCATCGACTCCTCACCGCGCACGACGACGGGCGGCGTGGCCGCAGCGTTTCATCGACATGCGGGTTGGGGACGCCCGAACCATCAACCAATGACACAAGGAGTCGATCCGATGAAACGTCCGCTCACGATCTCACTGCTTTTCGCGCTGATCCTCAGCGCGCTGATCCCCTCGCTATCGCTTGCGGCCTCAGGCCCGCAAAGCGACGCCAACCTGCGCTGGGCGAGTTCCCGCCTCGAGCGTGACATCGACATGCTGCAGCGCGACAACCGCGATTACGATGGACACCGCGCGCAAGCCGTCGAAGACATCCAAGACGGCCGCAACCAGTTGGCAGCGGCGCTGAGCTACGACCGTCGACATGACTACTACCCGACGGCCGTGGCCGTGGCGCCGGACGTCGAGGCGTATCCCGGAAATCGCAGCGATGCGAATCTGATCTACGTGCGCCACGACGTCGAGCAGGTCATCGACGTCCTCCAGCGCGACAACACGGACTACGGCGGCCACCGCGTCGACGCGATCGGATTCATGCAGCAGGGCCGTCAGCAGCTCGACGAGGCGCTGCGCGCGGACCGCGGCCACTAGTCCCAATCCGGGGACATGTAGTAGCGGGCTCTTTGAGCCCGCTACTCTCTAAAGCCCCAGCGCAGGCGCGCCTCGGCGACGCGGAACACCAATACCTGGCCGTAGTTGGCCGCACGAATCGCATTGCGGGCACGATCGAAGACAGATTGAGCCGCGACTATCTGGTCCACGGCCGCGAACGTGTCGGCCCACTCAACTCGCAACCGTGCGATCGTCGCAACTGCGGCCGCCGGGTGTTGTCCGTGAAACGCAAGCGCATCCCGCAGTTGCTCGCCCCACACCAGTGCCGGCGTGAGTGTTTCCAACGAGGCGGCCTTGTCCAACAGCGTCACCGGCTGACCCAACGACTTGTACAACCGTTCGCGCTCGACTTCCATCTCGGGCGTGCACACGTGGCCGTAGTGCGCGCCGACCGCGGGCAACGCCTCGCGCCGCCCCAATGGGACGAGCCGCTCGTGCACGCCGCCCTCCCAACGCCGGCCGGGCGCCAGCCGGAAGAAGCGCAGCCGCCGGTGCATCGTATTCCAGTAGTCGAATGAGCCGATGAAGTTGCGCGAATAGCCGTCGAGCGCGTCGACGTCGGATGGCAGCCGCGGCAGCACGCGGACCATTGCACGCAGCTCCTCGCCATGCACCTCGTCGGCGTCGGCGAACAGCGCCCAGCCGCCACGAAATGCCTCCGGGGTAGCCTCGATGCACGCGTTTCGTGCGGCGGAAAAATCGATGAAGACGGTCCGCAAGTGTGTCAGGCGTCCGCTGCGCGCGAACGCGCAAGCGCCGATAGTACTATCATTGGGGCCGCCGGCGTCGCCGGAATTATCGTTGATCACCGCGTGCGCGCAGACATCGGCGATCGACGAGAGCGCATCGGCGAGGTAAGGCTCGGTCCGTCGCCCAACGATCATGTGAGCGACGACACCGGGAGCGCTGATCATGGCGTCCGAATTGCCCGCCCCAAGGCTTGCCACCCTCCGCACGAGGTGACTCCAGTGGCCCTTCGCATCGGCGTCGACGCATGGAACCTGCCTGGCGACCACCGCGGCATCGGCCGCTACACGCGAGCGCTGCTGCGCTGCTGGTCCAGCTATAGCCGCGATCACGTCGCGCCGACGCTCATCATCCCCGAATGGCCGCCCCTGCTGCACGCCCCGCGCTACCGACAAGAACTGGGCGGCCTCGCACTGCCAGCCATCCATCGCGGCTCGGTCACGCCCAAATCGTTCGATCTGGTGTGGTTCCCATGGAACGGCATGAGCTGGATCCCGCCGGGCATCGGCATCGTGACCTTGCACGACGCTTCGCTGTTCGCGTTGCCGCCCGAAAACGCCGACGTGCGCGAAAAAGAGCAGCGTCCATTCCGCGTCGCAGCCGCCACTGCGACCCGCATCATCACCGACTCGCATTTCTCCAAGGGCGAATTGGCTCGACATCTCAACATCGAACCCGACCGCATCGACGTGGTCCATCTCGGAGTCGATCCGGTGCGCGTGGCGCCGGGCCCGCCGCCGATCCCGCAACCGTACCTGCTGTTCGTGGGCGAGACGGAAACGCGCAAAGGCATCGACGTGCTCGAAGCCGCGCTTGCCAAAGTGAATGATGCGCCAATGCTGGTCATCGCCGGCAAGCGTTCGGACGCCGACAGCGTCAACAAAGAGGATCGCGTGGCGTTCGATCCGGCCGCGCCGGTGAAATATCTTGGCCACGTATCGGATAGCGTGCTCGCATCCTTATACGCGCATGCCAAAGCGGTCATCTACCCGTCGCGCTACGAGGGCTTCGGCCTGCCGGTGCTCGAGGCGATGGCCTACGGTGCGCCCGTCATCGCGTCAGACGCCGCCGGCATCCCAGAAGCGGGCGGCGATGCAGCGCTCTACTTTCCAAGCGGCGATGTCGAGGCGCTGGCCAATGCGATCTCGCTCGTGTTGACAGAGGACGAACTTGCCGACAACCTGCGCGAGCTTGGCCGCCGGCGCGCCGCGCAGATGACCTGGGACATGACCGCCTCCCAGACGGTCGCGATCTTCGAGCGCGTGCTCAAAGTCAGAACGCGTCGGGTGGGTTCGCCTTCGGGTTCCAGCGGTGCTCACTCGAACCTAGTTCACCATTGACCCAGCGCGCCCAGGCGAACAGCGCGTCCGACAGACGATTGATGTAGACGAGCACCAGCGGCTCGACCGGTTCGCTTTTCGCCAGCTCCACGATGCTGCGCTCGGCGCGCCGGCACACTGCGCGCGCGAGATGCAGCAGCCCGCCCGCCTGCGTGCCGCCGGGATGGATGAAGGCGTCGAGTGGCGGCAGCTGATCCTGCGCCGCATCGATCGCTTTTTCAAGCGCATCGACATCGCGCTGCGTGATGCGCGGAATGGATTCGCGCTGGATCACGGGCATGGTGGCCAGATCGCTGCCCAGATTGAAGAGCGCGTCTTGCGTCCACGCGAGCCACGCATCCAACGACGCGACGCGCGGATGCGTCGCGATCCTCTCCTGCAGGCTGCGTCGCGCCAGGCCGATCACGCTGGAGCACTCGTCGACGTCGCCGAACGAGCGGATGCGCGCGGAATGCTTCGCCACGCGCTGGCCGCCCACCAATCCGGTGTCGCCAGTGTCGCCGCCGCGGGTGTAGATGCGCGTGCGTTTGCTCACCGAGCGAACGTCAACGTGAGTACAGGCCGGTCAGCTGGGTCTTGCCCAACACGTGGCCCTGGATGGCTTGGAGCAGGTCGGGACCGGTCGTGTCGCCCGAAACACCCGGCACCGCGGGCACGTCAAGCGCGTAGATGACGAAGTCGTAATGATGCGGCGCTCCAGGCGGCGGACAGGGGCCGCCATAGCCCCGCGTCTTGAAACTCGTCGTGCCGTAGACCCAGGTGACGATGACGCTTTGCGCGCTGGTGTCCAAGCCCGTGCGCGACGCCGGGATGTTGAACACGACCCAATGCCACCAGCCGCCGGGCGCTTTCGCGTCCGGATCGTGCATGGTGATGGCAAAGCTCTTGGTGCCTTGCGGCGCTCCCGCCCAGTTCAGCGCGGGCGCCTCATTGCTGCCGCCACACCCCATGAGATTGTACGCCGCCGAGGTCGGCAGTCTGCCGCCGTCGACAAAGGTAGAGCTGGTAACCGTGAACATCACAACGGCTAAGACTTGTCCAACCATAGAAGCGCTGACCTCCCACGCGACATGCCTCGTGGTGCAAACCCGTTGCCGCCTTCGTCTTAGCGCGCCGGACTTCCCATCGGGCCGCGGCAGCAGCGCTTCGCCGCGACGGCGAACGTGCCGGTCACACAGATGAAGATCGTCGTCAGCGGAGCCACCGGATTTATAGGAAGCGCGATCGTGCGGGCGCTGCTCGCGCGCGGCGACCGCGTCGTCGCGCTCAGCCGCTCGCCCGAGCGGGCCCGTTTCCCGTCGGGTATCGAGGTCGCACGCTTTGACCCGAACGGCACGGTCAACGCCGCACCTTTCGAAGCAGCCGACGCCGTCGTCCATCTCGCGGGTGAGACCGTAGCCGGGCGCTGGACGCAAGAGAAGAAGCGCGCCATCTATGATTCGCGCGTCGTCGGCACGCGCACACTGGTAGACTCGATCGCGGCGTGCGCGCGCAAACCGCGCGTGCTGGTCTCGGCGTCCGCGGTCGGCTACTACGGCGATCGCAAGGATGAACCGCTGCTCGAAACGAGCGCGCCCGGCTCGGGCTTCCTCGCCGACACATGCGTGGAATGGGAACGCGAAACGCAGCGCGCGCAGACGTTGGGTCTGCGCACGGCGTGGCTGCGCCAAGGCCTCGTGCTCGGTTCGGGCGGCGGCGTGCTCGCCGAGATGCTGCCCCCATTTCAGTTCTTAGCCGGCGGTCCATACGGCAACGGCTCGCAGTGGATGCCGTGGATCCGTCTCGACGATGACGTCGCTATGTTCGTGTTCGCGCTGGACCGCGATGTCAGTGGCCCGTTCAACGCCGTCGCCCCCGACTACGCGACGAGCGCGCGCCTGGCAAGCGCGCTCGGCCACGCCCTGCGCCGCCCGGCGCTGGCGTATGCGCCCGGCATCGCGCTCTACGCTGTGCTCGGCAGATTCGCGTCGACGCTGCTCGCCAGCCAGCTCGTGCTGCCCGACGCGGCGCTATGCGCAGGCTTCACCTTTAAACATGAGCTGCTCGAGCAAGCGCTGCTCGACATCATCGCGCCCGGTTCGGGTCGCAGGCCCGCGTTACATCACTTCGAAGATTCGGTCGTCGTCAAGGCGCCGCTCGACAAAGCCTTCGCGTTTTTCGCCGACGCGTCGAACCTGGCGCGCCTGACGCCGCCCGCGCTGGATTTCCGCATGCGCACGGCGTCGCCGGTCGCCATGCGGCGCGGCGCCCTGATCGAATACTCGCTCAAAGTGAGAGGTGTGCCGATGCGTTGGAAATCGTTGATCAGCGACTGGCAGCCTGGCGCTCGCTTCACCGATTACCAACTGCGCGGCCCGTATGCGCTGTGGCGCCACGAGCATGAGTTTGCGGAGGATTCCGGCGGCACGCTGGTGCGCGATCGCGTCGCCTATTCGTTGCCGTTCGCGCCGCTCGGCGACATCGCGTTGCCGCTCGTGCGCAAAGATGTGGATAAGATCTTCGAGTTCCGACGGGAAGCGATTGCCCGCTTGCTTTAAAGGTGGTGGTATGGGAACCGCTCGTTGCTCATGCGGAAACGTAGAAATCGAAGCGTTTGGTACACCCATCGCGAGTGTCGTCTGCTATTGCGACTCTTGCCAAGAAGGCTCCCGGCAGATTGAGGCATTGACTAACGCTATTCCGATTCTAGGTCCAGATGGTGGAACCGCCTACGTTCTTTATCGTAAAGACCGCATAAAATACTCAAAGGGTGCCGAGCTTCTAAAAGGTTATAAGATCGAGGAGAAATCGACCACGAGCCGAGTTGTTGCTACCTGCTGCAGTTCGGCCATGGTAATGCGATTTGATGATGCGAAGCACTGGGTACCCGTGTATCGAGCGCGATTTCAGGGCGACATGCCTCCCTTGCAATGGCGTATTTGTACGAAATTCAAGCCCGAGAATGCCGGGGTCCCGACGGATATTCCAAGTTCAACGATGTACCCCGCCGGATTCATGTGGAAGCTTTTGATCTCAAGAATTTCAATGCTGTTTAGCAGATAAGTGTAGTCCCGCGCTCTTGAGCGCGGGCAAAGAAAAAGGGCGTTTAGCCGATGCGTACGCCCCAACCCTCGAAGCCGCCCAGCTCGTTCGCCGGGGTCAGAATCGTGGGGTATTCAAGTCCGATGCCTTGCCGGATTGTCATGGTCTGCTCCTTCGCCGGAACTTTCCGGCCGTCCAAGTACGTTCACGGATATGGGTACCGGGCAAGCGTCGAAAAGTTTCAGCGTCCTGTCTGGGACACTGCCACAAGGGCCGCGTGGGTGACGGGCGCGAACCTACGGCGGGCATCTAAGCGTCGCGCGTCGCCTACCAGCGCGGCGGCATTCTTCGATTGAAGAGGAGATTCTATGCGTAAGTTTTCTTTCGGTCTCGCAGCCATCGCGATGGTCGCGGGCACGGCCTGCGTCGCGCTGGCCGCCAACCCACCGCCGGTCGAGGGCGGCAATATGATGGCGCCCGCCAAGGGTCAGCTCGTGTTCAAATTCAACCCGATCGGCGGCGGGACCCAAAAGGGCACCGTGACGTTGGTGCCGATGGGTGAAAAGACCAAGGTCACCATCAGCCTCACGGGCGAACCGGAAGGCGCGATCGAGCCGTCGCACTTCCACAAAGGCAACTGCGCGCATCCCGGCGCCGTCACCTATCCGCTGACCGACGTGGTCGCGGGCAGTTCGGTGACGGTCGTCAACGCCCCGATCAGCAAGCTCGCGATCGCGGGCGACTCGGTCAACGTCCACAAGTCCGCCGCGCAGCTCAACGTCTACATGGCCTGTGCCGACCTCGGCAATCCGCCGAGCATGTAGGCTCCACGTACACGACAACCGCGCAGGGCGGAGCGATGCGGGACTACCCGCGCGCTCCGCTTTGTCGTCGTAACACATGACAGAAAACGAGTTCATCCAGCGTTTGCAGCGCGCCGGCAAAGCCGACGAGACGCTCGCGCTCATCGACAAGCTCGGCTTCAGGCGCGACTTCGTCCTCACCAACGTGCTGGTCGATTCCGGCAGCGTCAGCGTGGCGCACATCGCCATGCTATGGCAAGGCATGCCGAACAAGCACGACCGGAAACGCACGCAAGCGCTGCTCGACGCACTGACCGAAGCCGGCCTGCTCGCATTCGATCAGTCCACCGAAACCTGGTCCCTCAAAATGTAGTAGCTCGTTCTCGTGAACGCGCTACTCTCTATTGTCCGCTCGCGACACCGTACGGCAAGAACGTCGTTGGTACGACGAGGGACACAGTCGTGTACGGCGGGGTTAGCACGTCGATCTGATTCGGCGTCTCTACGGTGATGTACATCGTGCCGTCCGACCCGATCGCCATCTGCTCCAGCGTGCCCGGGATCGACACCGTCGACGCCGGCATGCTTGCGGCAGTATAGGGCGGGTGGTAGACGTCCATCGTGCCCTTGCCGTTTCCGTCGGCGACGTACAAGTTGTCGCTCGAGTCGGTCACCAGACCCTCGTTGAAACTATCCCGCCCGAACGCGATCCCGGCTTGTCCTGAATGGACGGGACTTGCGAAGTATCCGATCGTGCCGACATTCGCAAGGAAGAGATTATTGCCGGTGTCCACGGCCGCGCCGTACGGGTCGTTCACCGAGGCGCCGCTCAGCGTGAAACTAGGGCTCGTGACGCCGCCTTGATAGACGTCCGCGCAGCACGTGGCGCTCATATTCTCCGACAAGTAGATCGTGCCGGTCGAATCGATCGCGGCGCCAATGGGCGAAGATGTGACCGTGAGCGTCTTGGCCGGGGTGCTGGTGGTGGTAAGCGGGAGCGTTAGCACGTATAGCCCGCTGACGAGCTCGCCTCCGAACACTGCGTTCTGGCACACGCAGGTCTTCGCTGCGACCGTCACGGCGGGCGTGCTCGTCGCCGTGAGCGGCAGCGTGTAGGCGTAAAGCGTACCGGTCGAGTCGGTCACATACAGATGAGGCGGCGCGGCCGGCGGCGCCGGCGTCGAGCTGCTGCTCGAGCAACCGCCGGCCAGAAAGCCCAAGGCCACGCACCATAAAACCGTTCTGATGCCCGCAATGCGCATTGAGAATCTCCTCAAGAAGCCCGTAAGAAAGCCCCTGTCATCATACCCGTTTACGGACTTGGCTTCAACTATCTGCGCCACTGCCACGCGTTCGAGGTCGGCGAAAACGGCGTGGGCACAAAGCCGCTCACCGCAAGGTTCACCGCATACCCGTACGTCGGCGCGTAGAGATACAAATAGGGGATGTCGCGCGCAAGCGCACGCTGGATCTTCGAGTACCGCACGCGCCGCTGCGCTTGATCCGGCGTTCCAAGCGCCGCTCGTTCGAGCGCATCCACTTCGGCGCTGCAATAGCCCGCATAATTCGACGCGCCCGCGCACGTGACCACATCCGAGTCATCCGGGTCTTCGCCTGAACGCCAGGCGAAGTACGCGAGATCGTACTTGCCGCTCATGAGCAACCCGCCCGCGCTGGCAGGCAAGTAGAAGTGCGCGAGCGTCACCCGTTTGATGGTGACCTCCATGCCGCGCGCGGCGAGCATCTGCTGCACGTATTCCGCCGTTCGCACCGCAGTGTCGCCCTCGGGGAACACGGCGAAGACGATCGCAAGCGTATGTCCATCCCTGCGGCGCACTCCGTCCGATCCGCGGCGCCACCCTAACGCATCGAGTGCGCGGTCGGCGGTGTGCGGGTCGTACGAGGGCAGGCGCGCGCCCGGATCGTAGGCCCACGAGAACGGAGGCTGATCGCTATCCGTCACGGGGTACTGCCCGGCTGTGATCGACCGGCTCAACCGATGCCGATCGATGCTCTGTGCGACGGCGACGCGCAGACGCTCATCGTCGAATGGCGCGTGGCGCAGATCGAACGCAAGCGCGCCGTAGCCCGCGAACGGCGCGTACACCATGCGCAGATCGCCCGGCGAGCCGAGCGCAAGACGCTGCGCCGGCGAGAGCAATGACCAATCGAGGTCGCCCGCACGCAGCAGCGTCAGATCCGTATTGAAATCAGGCACGACCATGGCCGTCACGGTCTGCAGCGACGGCATGCCGCGATAGTAGCGCGGATTTGCCCGGTACACGATGCGCGTGGAGCGCTCCCAGGTGACCGGCTCGAACGGGCCCGTGCCCATCGGATGAAGATCGAACGCCTCCCAGGGCGTCCGCGAGGGCACGTCGAGCAGATGGGCAGGCACGATCGGCATCGGATTCGCGCCGTAGGTGAACAGCGTCAGCACGGCCGGCGCCCACGCGTGCTTGAGATGCACGATCGCGGTGTACGGATCCGGCGTCTCGATCGACTCGATGAGATCGTAGCCGCGCGTGCTCGTCACGGCGTTGCGCGGGTCCACGATCGCGCGCCACGTGAAGCGCACGTCGCGCGAGGTGAACGGCGCGCCGTCCTGCCAGCGCACGTCGTGGCGCAGGCGATAGGTGATGCGCCGGCCATCTGCGCTGACG
>DATFYX010000009.1 GCA_035314825.1 Candidatus Eremiobacteraceae bacterium | reverse complement strand
CAGATGCAGGCGCTGGTCAAGAGCAAACGCATCGACTTGGCGCCGATCATCACGCACGTGCTGCCCCTCGAACGTTTCGAAGAATGCTTCGCGATGTTGAAGGCGGGCTCTGCCGTGAAGATCGTCATGGACGTGGCCGGGGCCACGAGTCCGTGAACCAGGTCTTCAACCGCAAGCTCAAGACCGATCTCGACGGCTTGCGCGAGGCCGGCACGTTCAAGCATCTGCGCCATATCACGACGCCGATGGCCGCGATGGTGCACATGACGGAAGCCGGCGACGCGATCGTGCTGTCGAGCAACAACTATCTGGGCTTGGCCGACAATCCGCGCGTCGTCGAAGCGGGCATCGAGGGCTTACGGCACTACGGAGCCGGCACCGCCAGCGTGCGCTTCATCTGCGGCACGTTGGACATCCACAAGCGCCTCGAAGAGCGCATCGCGCGTTTCTTGGGGACCGAGAACTCGCTCACGTATGTCTCGTGCTGGGCGGCCAATACCGGACTGATCCCCACGATCGCGGTCGAAGGCACGGCGATCGTGTCGGACGAGCTGAATCACGCGTCCATCATCGACGGCTGCCGCATGGCCACGCAAGCACAGCGGTTGCGCTACAAGCACGCCGACATGGCAGATCTCGAGGCCAAGCTCGCGAACTTGCCGCCCGACGTGATCAAGTTCATCATCAGCGACGGCGTCTTCTCGATGGAAGGGGACCTTGCCAAGCTGCCTGAGATCGTGGCGCTTGCCAAGCGCTACAACGCGGTGACGATCGTGGACGACAGCCACGGTACCGGCGTCATGGGACGCACCGGCCGCGGCACGATCGAGCACTTCGGATTGACCGGCCAGATCGACATCATCACCGGCACGCTGGGCAAAGCGCTCGGCGGTGCGGCGGGCGGCTTCGTCGCCGGATCGAACGAGCTGATCGAAACGTTGATACAGAAATCCCGGCCGCAGCTGTTCTCAAACGCGCTGCCGGCGACTGTGGCGTGCAGCGCGCTCGCGGCGATCGAGGAATTGGATGCGCATCCCGAGCTGATCGGGAAGCTGCGCGAGAACATCGCCTATTTCCGCGCCGGCTTGACGCGTCTGGGATACAAACCGCTCGAGGGCGACAGCGCGATAATCCCGATCATCGTCGGCCAGACCGCGTTCGCGATCAAGATGAGCGATCAGTTGCTCGCGGAAGGCGTGTTCGTCACAGGTTTCGGCTACCCGGTCGTGCCCGAGGGGACGGCGCGCATCCGCGTGCAGATGAGCGCCGCGCTCGAGCGCGAGCATCTCGATCGTGCGCTGGCGGCCTTCGGACGCGTCGGCCGCGACCTCGGTTTGATCAAGTAGCGGTCGTATAAATTCGACCGCTCCATTGAGTGGGGAGCGCTCCGTTCTGGGTTCTATTCTTGGAGCAGGCGGGTCACCGCATTGAAGCACGTATCCTGATTGAGCCACAGCTGCGGGGGCGCGACCACGAGCGGCGTACGTTGGATGTCGTTCTGGTAGCCTAGTTCGGCGACGGGTGCCGGCAGCGGATCGGGATCGAAACCCGCGGCGCTGCGGAAGATCAACTCTGCAAACGCCGCTTCTGCCCAGCCGAAGGATGTGCGCGTGAACCGCTCGGGATTGTCCGGGTCAAAACTCTCGTGAAAAAGCGCTTCGCCGTGCATGGTCGACGTCACGACGCGGATCGATGACAGCGTGTCGGCTGGGGAATCGCTGGTGACCCCGCGTACGATCAATCCCAATGGCCAGACCCAGCCGGTCGGCGTATGGGGGCTGCCAAGACCGGTCGCGTACTTGCCGCTATAGTAGTACGGATTGGCCGGCGAAAGCGCCAGCCGGCGCGTGTTCGCGTAGATCTGGCTGCCCGGGGCGACGTACCCGTAGTAGGTCGCCCCGATCAGATTCGGCACGTTGGCGTCGTCCATGAGCAGCGTGTGGCCCATTCCATCCACTTCGTATGCGTAGACCCAGCCGAAATCCATATCATAGACCGCCCCATAGCGCTGGATGCCGCTATCCACCTCGTCTGCGAGCCTCGACGCTTGCGTCGCCAATCTCGCGTCGCCATAGCCCGATAGCGCCATCTCCGTCAGCTCGCGCAGCGCGACCACCACGAACATGTTCTGTGGAACGTTGTAGGAGTACCTGACCGGGTCGTCAGACGGCCGGAACGCCGACCAGATCATGCCCGTGTAGGCGAAGTCCGATCCTCGGCCGCTCATCAAGTAGCGCGATCGGTAATGCGAGCAGGTCGCATGATGCTGCTCGCACGTGAGCGTGCTGATGGTATGCTGCCATGCCCAGTGCAAGCGCTGCGTGAAGAGCGCCCGGTCGCCGGTGCGCCGCCAGTACGTGTACGCCAGCGTGATCGGGTAGGCGAGCGAGTCGACCTCCCATTTCTCCTCCCAGACCTTGTAGCCCGCGGTGAACGCGTTGGCGTACGGGTCGGTGAGCACGTTCTTGGCGTTGCGCTCGATGACCGCACGAACCAGCGGTGCAGCCTCGGGATGCTCTGCCGTGAAACGGACGTAGGGTTTGGTCTGGGCGGAAGAATCTCGCAGCCACATGGCCGGGATGTCGCCGGTCTGCACGTACTCCGTACCGTCGTCTTCCCGGAAGAAATCGGCGGTGAGCGTTTGGAACACGTTCGAGGCCGGGATCACGATCGTATCCGGGTTGATCGCCGACGACGGGATGATGATGAATTGCACCGCCGGGCCGTCCGCACCGAACGCGCGCGACGGCGACGAAAGCACCGCGAGCGAGATCACGAGCGCACACGCCTGGCGGTGTAACAACGTCACGTCCCGCTCGTTCGCAACACCCCAGCGCGATTCCGCCGGAGGTCATCACCCGCCGCCGACTCGAAGGGGTGCGCGATGGTCGCCCGCATTTTTCCAATCCTCGGCATCACATTCGTCGACATCCTCGGCTTCTCGATCCTGATCCCGATCCTGCCGTACTTCGTCAAGCATTTCGGCGCCTCCGATCTGACGGTCGGGCTGCTATTCTCGACGTTCGCAGCGTGCCAGTTCATCGGGGGTCCCATCTGGGGCAACGTCAGCGACCGCTTCGGGCGCAAGAAGGTGCTCATCATCAGTCAGATCGGCGCGACCATTGGCTGGGCGATGCTGGCGTTCGCGAACACTCTCGGCTTGGTGTTCATCGCACGCATCGTCGAGGGCATATCCGGCGGCAACATCAGCGTGACGCAGGCCTATGTCGCGGATCTCGTCGAGCCCAAGGATCGGGCGCGGGCGTTCGGGTACGTCGGCGCTGCGTTCTCCGCCGGCATCGTGTTCGGACCGGCTTTGGGCGGCTTCTTGCTCTCGCGCTACGGCTTTTCGGCTCCCTTCTTGACGGCCGCGGCGATCCAACTCGTCACCCTGCTGTTGACGATCTTCATGCTGCCGGAGTCGACCAGTCACGAAGAGCGCTCGCACGTCGCCACGTTCGCCGACATCTGGACGTCGCTCACCGACCGGGTCCTTGCGCCCATCTTGGTGCAGATCTGGGCGTTCTCACTGGCGCTGTACGCCTGGTTCGGCGTGTTCACGCTGCTGCTCAAGGAGGCGCTCGGGTTTTCGGGATCGGACAGCAGCTATTTCTTCGCCGCCTTCGGAGTGGTCAGCGTCGTGCTGCAAGTCACGGCGGTGGGCGGCACGAACGCGCGCTTTGGCGCGCGCCGGACGTCGAACATCGGCATCTTGGCGCTGCTTGTCGGCTTCTTGCTCGTGCCCTTCATCCATAACGTGTTGACCCTGCTGCCGACGATGTTTCTGTTCGCCTTCGGCATGTCGATCGCGCGCCCGAGCTTGACGGCGTTGCTGACCGATCGAACCCCGGAGAATCAGCGCGGCACGATCTTGGGCGTCAGCTCGGCGCTCGACAATCTCTCGGGCGTGCTCATGCCGCCCGTCTCGACCGGCGTGCTCGGTGCGTTCGGGCCCGCGTGGGCGGGTACGCCGTCCGCGTTCTGGGCGGCGGTCGCGCTGGCGCTCGGCCTGCGGCTGCAGCGCAAGGAGCAGCGCGAGAGCGACGCGGCGGACAACGTCGCGGTTGAAACCGCGCCTGCGGTCGAATAAATTCGACCGCTACATTTGCTGCAGGAGGCGGCGGGCGTCGTCCGCGTAGAGCGGGTGGAACTGCGGGTTTAACCCGAGCGCGCTCGTCAGACGGCGCCTGGCTTCTGCCATGTCGCCGTTGTGCCAGGCGATGACGCCGGCGTGATACTGCAGGCGCGCATCCGGCGTGTCGAGCGCGACGGCTTTGCGCGCGTGCGCTTGTGCCTCATGCCATCGACCGCTGCACGCGAGCGCCCAAGCCAGCGTGTCCTCGGCGAACACATCGTCGCGCAACGCGACGTCGCGCTGCGCGATCGCGATCGCGTCGGCCAGCCGGACTCCGTGCTCTGCGTAGTAGACCGCAAGCGCGCGGTCGTTGATGCGCTGGGCGTTGCCGATCCGTTCGATCGCGACGATCGTATCCTGCGTCACCTGCGCCCCGCGTTCATCGCCGAGAGCTCGCTGCGCGTCGGCCTTATAGCCGAGCGTCTCAGGAAGCGGTATCTGGTCAGACGCGCGCGTCGCGGCATCAAGCGCCTCGCGCCAGCGTTTCTGCCCCCAATAGAGGCGGGCCAACCCGTTGTAGGCGCGCGGATAATCGGGGAAGATCGCGAGCGCTTCCTCGAAACGGCGTTGTGCGCCGGCGAGATCGCCGGCTTCCCACGCCAATTCGCCATCCCGGAAGTGGTACCAGGCGCGCGCCTCGGCCGGGGTGTCCACCACGCCGTCCACCGAGTTCATCGCACGCTGCAGCGAGCGGCGCGCTTGCGCGATGTCTCCCGTCAGCTCTTGGTAGCGCGCCTGCGCGGTGTCGACCGCGACGTCGTCTTCCGGACTTGCCGGTACCGCACGCAACGACCGCCGTGCATCGTCGTAGCGGCCCAGCTCTAGATCGATGCTTGCGACCTGCGCGAGCGCTCCGCCGTTCCATGGTTCGACCGCGCCCGCGTCTTGCGCGTAGGCGAGCGCGCCTTTGAACCGGTGCAAGGAGAGCAGCGCCGATGCCAGCGCCATGTCCGCGTTGACATTGTAACGACGCTGGTACTGCAGCGAGCGCTTTGCCATGTGCTCCGCGCGAACGAGGTCGCCGACGTCGCCGGTCTCGCGGTAGCGCATGAGGTATTGCGAAGCGAGCATGCGCGTGATGAGCTGATCGGGATTCTTGCGCACGTCGCCCTCGAACACCGCCACGATCGCGTTCCGGTGCAGATAGTCAGGCGTGACCGGCGCGGGTGAGGGCGCAGCGGCCAACGCTTTGCTCTGCGTGGCGATGTAGGCCGGCCAGGCTGCGATCGCGAGCAGCGCCAGCGCGGCGACGGCGCCGAGCGCACGGACCTTCATGAGAGTTGGCTGGTTGGAGACGGCGTGCCCTCGCCCGCGGTCCAGGTGAACGTCCACGCGAAGACGAGCAGCAGCGCCCCGACGAGCGTCGCGCTCACCGTCAGATCCGAGACCGGAGAATGCCAACCGAGCGCTTGCGCCAGTTCGTAGAATCCGACGGCGATCGCAAGCGCGGTGACCGCGATGATCCACACGCGCGTCGCACGCACGAGCTCGAGCGGTTGGCGCGTACACAACCGGTGGACGAGAAGGCTGTCGAGCGTATCCGTCACCGACATGCCCAGCGAGAACACGAAGCCGATGATCAAGCCCAACACGATGCCGCCGCCGGCGGTGAGAGCGAGCGCGAACGTCGCCACCTGGCTCGATGTGTCGAAACCAAGCCCGAAGAGCAGACCGATCGGGATCGCGGCCAGCGGGCTGGTGGCGACGCGCAGCGATTTCGGCAAGAGCGCGTTCTTGACTCCGCCGATCGAACCGGCGCGATTGAGCGAGAGCTGGCGGATGTTCAGCGCGGCAAGGCTCAGCAGCGTCGCGATGCTCACCCAGGTGCCGATCGTCTCCAATAGCGCGCCGTGCACCGCGAGGCGGCTGCCAAGAAGGCCGGCCAGCGCGGCGATCGCCAGCACCATGACCGAATGGCCGCCTGCGAACAGCGTGCCGACGAAACGGCTCAAACGTTCCTTGGCGCCAAGGCTGTTGCGCGTGAGGTTGTCGATCGCAGCAAGGTGGTCGGGGTCTGCACCGTGGCGCAGTCCGAGCACGAAGACGGTATACGCGATGGCGCTGAGCGACAGCGTCGGGTCGACGTGGCCGATCATGGCGCCTCAGCTTGGAGGGCGTGAGCTGATGCGCCTGCATGCATCTGATCGTGTTCGGGCTCGTGCACGTGACCCGGCGAGAAGGCGTAGCCGGCGATCGCGCTGCCCACCAGTGCGCTCACGAGAATGGCGGGCGCGTGCAGGGTCGAAGCCGCGGCGCCCTGTCCGAGCATGGCGGCGCCGATGAGCGCGATGACCGTAGCGGAGACAAGCGGACCGTAGCGCACGAACGTCTCGAGCGCGGGCCGCTTCGAGAGCCATGAAGCGCCATGGACGAGCGCGATGCCGAGACCCGTGAGCACGCCGGCGAGGCCGACGCTGAAGGCGACGATCACGAGCAGTCCATAGCCGAGTTGATGCAAGCTGAGCGCGGCGAGCAGCACGACGAGCGCTGCCGGACACGGCGCGATGTTGCCGCTCATCGCGACCAGGACGACGCTGCGAAACGAGAGCGGCGCTGTTCCGGGCGGAACGTGGCTGTGGCTATGATCGTGGGCGTGGCCGTGGCGGTCGAATGAATTCGACCGCTCCATACCGCTCCCGTTCGACCGCTCCACGTCGCCCTCGTGGTGGTGAGGGTGCACGTGCGCGTGGGCGTCGCCGCGGCGGATCTTGATGATGCGCGACAGCGCATTCGCCCCGAGGACGGCGACCATCGCACCCGACGCAAGCGTGATCCACGGGTAGATGTTCTCGGGCACGATCCACTGCGCGGCGGCAAGCATGAGCAGTCCGAGCGCGAGGACGCCCGCCGTGTGCGCGAAGGTCAGACCGACGGCGAGGATCAGCGCCTGTTGCGCGGTCGCGCGTGCGCCGACCAGCGAAACAGCGAGCAGCGTCTTGCCGTGACCCGGCTCGAGGGCGTGCAGTGCGCCGAGGCCGATGGCCGTGAGCAGTGTAAGCAGCACAAGCCACGGACTCGCCGCGCCCTCGGCCAGCAAGTCCGACAACGCGTTCGAACGGATCTGCGAGGTCGAGCCCGCCGGCGCCGCTTGCGCGCTTGACGAATTCGTGCGCGCGAGCACTCGGCCGTCAGCGGCGAGTCTCAGGCTGACACCATTGATCTCGCGCGGCGAGCCGAGCAGCGCGTTCGGGTAGGATCTCAGCTCGTCCGTCGGCTCGCGGTCGGGAACGACGACGATGTCTTTCCAACCGATGCGCCCTCGATAGACCGCGTCGGCGATCGTCAGCGTCCGATCTGCATGCGCCGCCGGCAGCGGCGCGGAGAATTCGCCGACCCAATACAGCGTGGGCAGTCCGCCGGCACCGGGGCGGGTCGAAGCGCGCGCGCTCGATGGGATGAGTTGTAGCGGCGCACCGTCGAGAGTAACCGTCAGCCCAGCACTGACGACGGCGATTTCATCGGTCGCCCAGCGGTCGAGCAGTGCCGCTTGGTCCGGTCCTTCGATGCCGCGTTCGCGCATGATCTGGAACGTCGGGATCTCGGCGATATCGAGCACGTACTTGACGCGCAGCCGATCGGGAGTGATCGCGGCCTTCACAAGATGGTTGATGGTGAAGTTGCCCAGCGGGTGCGCGCTCGCCGGTGCGCTCAGGAGAAGTGCCGCCGCCGACATGACCACTGCAAGAACACGCCGCACGTCTGCGGACCTCCCTCGAAGAGCCTAGATCAGTGCTTCGAGTCGGTAACGTCTGGGCGCATGAAACGGATCATTTCGCCTTGTGGGGGCGGTCGATGTAGTCCTGATACATCAAGCCCTGCGCGATCTCCATCGACTCCGTGAGCAGCCCGCGGGCCAGCGCCATGTCCTCGCAGCTCTCGCCGCTGTCTTGCGCCTGCGAAACCAGCTGGTCGACCGGCTGCTTGGTCTCAAACGATAGCCACGCCAGGCAGCTGATGTCGCCCGGGGTCAGGCCACTGCGCATGACCGCGCTATAGTCCGGCGTGTTCACGCCCGGAAAGCGATAGGCCATCGCTTTGCGGAAGTCGCCGTAACGGTCCGACGTCGAGGTCAGATCGAGCATCGTGATGTGCGCCGAGAGCCAGCGGCTCTGCGCCGCGTAGACCTCATCATCCGCTTGCAGCGCCATGGCTTCGACCTGGTCCCAGCTGGCTTGCGCTTTGGCAAGCGCGGCCTGGACTCTGGGCATGTCTGCCGGTTTGATGTCACCCGAGGTGGTGTCGATCGTGTCGAGCACCACGAAGTAATCCTTGAGCGCGTTGACGCTGTCGGTGGCGGCGGTCACCGCGGCGCGCGCGCGGTCGATCGAGCGCACCAGCTCATCCGATGACGTCGTCAACCCTTGCGCGATCGCAGGGTAGTGCGCGATCACCGTTTGCGGCGTCTGCGAGCTGTCGAGCAGCCGTTGGCCCATATCACCGAGCATCGCCTGGTTGTCGTTGATGAGGCCGGGTGCGCTGGACATGACGTCGCCGGTCAGGCCGAGGGATCCGTTGATGTCGATGACCATGCGGTCGAGCGCGCCGATCGCGACGGCAAGGTTGTTATTCGGGGTCTTGGGCTGGCCGAGGTTGGGCACGCCGCCGGACAAGGAGTGCAATTGCGTGCTGAGCGACTCGGCATCGCGAATGCCCCATTTCTCCTGCTCGCGGGCCAGCGCCACGTCGTTTCGAGTGATGCTCAGCGCCTGCTGGATCTCGGCGGCGGTCGACGCGCGTCCGGCGGGATCGAGCTCGAACGCGAACTGGTACTGGGTGCCGGGCGCGGGATGCGGCCACGTGTCTTTGAGCGCGACCTGCACCGCGGCCAGGTGCTCGGAGGCGAGCGTGTCGGTGGGCTGCGCGTGCAGCGCCTGTTGGAAACGATCCGCAGAATACGAGTAGCGGCCTTCGCTCTCATCGTGGATCGCGTCGGCCGTGATCTGCGCGGCGGTGGGATTGTCGAGCGGCCCGTAGCCTTCGAGGTGCGCGATGCGGTCGCTGGGCACCGGGTGGTCCAGGAACGCCTTATCGGCTTTGCTCTCGGGCTGTTCGGACATCTTGCGCAGCGAGTCCATGAAGTCTACCATCGACTGGGGGTCGTAACCGGCGCGCGACATGAGCTGCAGTCCGTACTGGTCGGCCTGCAGCTCGTCTTCGCGCGAGAACTTGGTCATCGCGAGGTCGCCGCCGTAGCCGCTGAAGATCGAAGCGATCGGCGAGAGGATCGACAGCACGCCGATGAGGACGCCGAGGGCTTGGGCCTTCTCCTCCATCGTGATCGCGTGGCGCCGTTCCACATGGCCTATCTCGTGCGCCATCACGCCGGCCAGCTCGTCGTCGGAGGAGACGGCGTTGAGCAGCCCCATGTCGACGTGCACGAAGCCGCCCGGCAGAGAGAACGCATTGATCTCGTCGGAATTGATGATGCTGAACGTGTAATTGATGTCTTCGCGCGCGCGATACTTGGCCAGATTATTGCCGATGCCGGTGACCCAGTTGGTGAGAAACGGGTCGTCGACGAGCAGGCTCTGTCGGTCGACCTCTTTGGAGATCGCCGCGCCTTTGGAGACCTCGGTCGCCGTGCTCATGGCCCGCGCGGGCACGGGCGCGGCGGCGTTGAGCATGAGTGCGGTGAGCACTACGGCGGCAAGTGAGCGCATGCGTTACCTTGGTGCGCGGTCGAATGAATTCGACCGCTCCATATATTTCTTGGTTAGGATTTGTAAATCGTGGCGATGTTATCCTTGAACGCCGCCGGGGTCATGAAGCCGCGGTACACTTTCTGGACGACGCCGTTCGTATCGATGAAAAAGCTGGCAGGCAGAGAGCTGACCTCATACGTATCTGCGAAGCTGCCGGGGTCGAGCGCCACCTGATACGTGATCCCAAAGCGTTTCAGGAACGGGATGACCAGCTCGGCGTCTTCTTGCTCGTCGATGCCCAGGAAGACCACTTTGTCTTTGTATTGCGGGTAGGCTTTGACGATGTCGGGCAACTCCTGTTTGCAAGGCGGGCACCAGGTCGCGAACGTGTTGATGAACACAGGCTTGCCGCGGTATTGCGCGAGCGTGACCGGCTTGCCGTCGATGTCTTTGAGCGCGATCGCCGGAGCTGGCTGGCCAATCATTACCCCGCGGCTCGGTTGGGCGCCGTGAGCGCCTGGCTGCTTTGCGGAGCACCCGGCGGCGAGCATCAGAACCGCCACTAGTAAGAAGATAGAACTGGATCGCATGGCGGGTTCTTCTTGCGCGGGCGGGCGCGTTCTTGCCTTTATCAAAAAAGGGGGGCGTCCGTTGCCGGACGCCCCTGTAGTGTCGGAATCGAGGTTTTTGTTACGATCCCGCGTGGCCCGCGATCGCTTTTTCGACTTGCGCCTTCACCGCTTCCATGTTGAACGATGCGCCCTTTTGCATCGGCGGGAAATCGATGAAGCTCTGGGCTCCCTTGGCGACGACTTCTTGCACCAGGACGAAGCGCCAGAATTGATACGCGAACCAGTTGTAGAAGGCGAGGGATCCACTTAGGCCCGTGCGTTCGAATGGATCCAACCGCAGGTTGCACAGAATCGGCCAGTCCACTTTCACGGTCCCGCCGAGCCAGCCGTTCGGCTGATCGATGAACCGATACTTGTAATCGTTGACGCGGACCGCACCGAGCGTCCCTTCAGCGAAGTAGAAGATCTCGTGGCGGTTCGACGGGCCTTTTCCGGTGATCACGTTCGTCTGGTCGTAACCATCCAGATGGACCTTGTACGTGCGGTCGCCGAGCTGTTTGCCTTTCTTGAGCTCGTCGACGATGTTCGGATTGCCGGCAGCGGCGACGAGGGTCGGGAACCAGTCAAGACCTGAGAAGATCCCGTTCTCGACCTTGCCGGCCGGTATTTTGCCCGGCCAGCGCGCGACGCACGGCGAGCGGAAACCGCCCTCGAGGACGGTGCCCTTGCCACCGGCGAACGGCGTTTGGCCGCCATCCGGCCAGGTGAAGTTCTCGGTGCCGTTATCGGTCGTGAACACGACGATCGTGTTCTGATCGAGCCCGTCATCCTTGAGCTTCTTCATGACCGAGCCGACGATGTCGTCGAGCTGCGCCATGCCGGCCTCGGATTCGGACCAGCCGTTCTCCGAGTTGCGCAGCGCCTGGTACTTGGGTGAGAGATGGGTCACGACGTGCATGCGCGTCGGGTTCAACCAGCAGAAGAACGGCTTGCCCGCCGCCTTCGCGCCGTCGATGAACTTGAAGGCTGCTGCTTGGATCTCGTCGTCAACGGTCTCCATGCGCTCCGGATACAGCGTGCCCGCATCCTCGATCTTCTGCTTGCCGACTTTGCCCCAGCGCGGGTCGACCGTCGCGTCGTCTTTGTCGGTGGCCCAGGTGTGCACCATGTTGCGCGGGCCGATCTTGTCCTTGAGATTCTGCGGGTAGTTCGGGTGCGACGGGTCTTCCATCGCGTCGAGGTGATACAGATAGCCGAAGAACTCATCGAAGCCGTGAACGGTCGGCAGATATTGGTTCAAGTCGCCGAGGTGGTTCTTGCCGAACTGGCCGGTGGCGTAGCCCATCGACTTGAGCGCGGTGGCGATCGTCGGCGCTTCGTCGGGCATGCCGACCTTGGCACCCGCCTGTCCGACAGTCGTCAGACCGGTGCGGATCGGAAGCTGGCCAGTGATGAAGTTGGCGCGACCTGCGGTGCAGCTCGCCTCTGCGTAGTAGTCTGTGAATCGGATTCCTTCGGCCGCGATCTTGTCGAGGTTCGGCGTCCGCGACGCCATCATGCCTTGGTGATAACAACCAAGGTTGAACCAACCGATGTCGTCGGCCATGATGAATACGATATTCGGGGCATCCTTCGCCATGTTGTCCTCCTGGGCGCTAAGCGTGAACTGGGGTCACACCCGTTCGCTCAATGGCTGACGCTCCCCGCCGGAAAGAGCCTGCTATGCCGCAATGGCTGAACTCTTCGTAGGTACTACTTGGCATCCGCGAACGCGGGATTCAGGCGCCGGCTGCTGTGAGTATGAGATCCGTGCCAAAACCGAGCAAGAACCCCAGCAGAATCCCAGCCGTTGCAAGCTCCTTGTGGCCGATGCGTCCGCCCGCTTTGGTCATCTCGCCGATCACGTAGATGATCGCGCCGGCCGCGAGCGTGAGGAACAGCACCGAGAGCGTCGGCGACACGAAGTGATAGCCGACCAGCGTGCCGAGAAACGTCGGCCCACCACCGATCAGACCGAGCATGAGTATCTCACGTGCGCCGACATTGACCTCGGAACCGACCAGCGGTGCTGCGATCCCGAAACCCTCAGTCATGTTGTGCAGACCGAAGCCGATGATGAGCAGCACCGCTAGTTCGATCGCCCCGGTCGCGGCCGATTGTCCGATCGCCAATCCTTCGCTGAAGTTGTGCAGGCCGATGCCGAGCGCGATCGTGGTGGCCAGCGCCATTGGGCTGAGCATGCCCTCTGCGACGGCTGCGCGCTGCTTTGCTAGCACGATGCGCGAAACGTAGACGAGTCCGAGCAGACCTACGCTCAGGCCTACGACGAAGACGCCCGTGAGCCAGAAAAATGGTGCGCCGCCTAGGCCTTGCTGCCATTTTCCAAGCGCGTCTGCGATCGGCTCGCCGGCCTGGCGCAAGATGTCGAACAACAAGAAGAACAGCACGCCGATGGCGATCGCGTTGAGGAATGCGATCCAACTGCGCGGCACGCGGCGCATGGTCGCGAACGGCAGGCCTAAGAAGATCGTGAAACCGGCGATCGCGCCGAGGATGAGCGTTTCGGTCTGCGTCATCTTCGGGCCGCTCGAGCCGGAGCCATTGGCAGGTGCCATGGCCATCGAGTCTTGCGCGGCCATCGAAGCGAAGCGATCGGGCGCGCCTTCGTACTGGATGGCGGATATCAAGCCGCCGGGCCCGCGATCGCCGTTCATCATGTGGTCGGCGACGTGGCAATGGAACATCCAGGTGCCGGGTTGCGCATCGGCGACGAACTCGATATCGCGCGTCTCGCCGGGACCGAGCGTGATCGTGTCCATCATCTGACGTGAGGCGGGTGCCACCGGCTGGCCGTCCACCGCTACGACCTGGAAGTGATGGCCGTGCGTGTGCATGGTGTGGAACTCGGTGCCGCTGAT